>JAQIBW010000031.1 GCA_027858865.1 Sulfurimonas sp.
AGATAATACTGTTTTGCAAAATCTTGTCATTATCTTGATTTCCTATAATAAAGAACTCTTTTATTATCTTGGTTACCCAAGATGTTTTATATTTCTCTGAAAAAGTAATTTCTAAAGAATTATTCCAGTTTTTTTCAATAAGCTGTTCACCTAAATCCAGGACATCGTATGATTGTTCTAAGGTGATATTCTTATGGTAAACATCGTATAGTGTATCGTGTATATTTACTACATATGCATCTTTGATAGCTTCAAGTTTAATAATCGGCTTGGTTCTCTTTTCAAACAAAATATCAAAGTCATGTTTGACAGTATAAATAGATATTTGAGACAAGATAATTATTAATATCATTCCCCCTATAATTATAAAGAGTAAGATAGATGTCTTATATGTAAAAGGTGTTTTATCTATGTATGACAATATATCTTTAATTTTCATTGTTTACTTCTATGAACTTAGAGTTTTTATATTTAAACAGATAGACTTTATTGTGCAGTTGATTGTTTTTGTAATTTATATCAACACCATCTAAAATATTGTTTGGAAGCTTCTTTATCTCTTTTAGAAACTTTTCTCTTGTAATAGACCCATCTATATTCTTTAATGCCCCAACAACTGATTTAGCTGCTAAGAATGATTCTAAAGATATAAAACCTAATGGCTCATCCCCAAAGTACTTCTTCATCAACTTTTGATACTCTAAGATAACAGGTTTTGAACTATCTTTATAACTTGGAACAACTTGAGAAAAAAGTAAATTGTCAGTATTGTAATCTAACTCTCTTATCATCTCATCTGCATCTCCAAAAGAAATATTACAAAAAAGTGTATTTTTAAAAACAGGATCTTTCTTTGCAGTTTTAATAAACAGGGCATTTGCTTTATACGCTCCAATCATAAAAACTGCTTGGGGTTTTGAACTCTTTATTTCATGAAAAGCATGTCGTATGGAAAGAGTATTTCTTTTATACGTTCCTTCTCCTGCAAGCTTCAAGCCTCTCTCGTTTAATGAGTAAAGAAGTGAGACAAACCCTTCTTCTCCATAATCATCATTTTGATAAAAGACAGCAAAACTTGAAATGTCTTTTTTATTTCGTAAATACTCCACTATATTGTCAATCTCTTCTTTATAAGAACTCCTGAAATTAACAATATCCACCCCTTTATTTTTTCTTAAAAAAGAAGCCCCGGTAAATGGAGCGATAAATGGTATGTCCGTACTTTTAAGAATTGGTAATATCTTTTTGACTGTTGGAGTTCCAACAAAACCAAAAAAGGCAAAAACATTTTTATCGATAAGTCTTTTAATGTTTTCTACAGTCAGCTCTGGCTCATATTTATCATCATACACAATAAGTTTTATTTTTAAATTGCCTAGTATTTTATTTTCATTAGCATGTAAAAAATACGCAGATGCCCCACTATACACAGCATCCCCCATAGCATTCATAATTCCACTTCTTGGTATAGAAAGACCCAGTTTTAAGGATTTCCCATCAAACTCATCATTTTCAATATTAAAGAGTAGTAGAACTAAAGCAATCAACACCGCTATTACGTATTTAAGCACTAAAATCCTTTTTATTAATTATAACATAAATACTTTTTATCTGTAAAAGCATCATAAAAAATGGTAAAAGATATTTAACATTTTAAGGACAGTGTAAGTTTGATATAGCTAGAATTGGTAATATTTATTTTACCAAAAGGATTTAAGATGCAAGAATTTGTCTACTTTAGTGATAGAGGGCTTGATTTTCCACTCCCAGAAAATATACTAGTAACCTCCCAACTATCAACTGCTTCAAACAATGACTTTATAGTATCAAATTCAAAAAATGTACATGGTGAAATAATTGCAGATGAAATTGACTTCTATATAAGTAACTCAAAAGACACAATCGCAAACAAAATCAAAAATGTAGAAAAATTATATGAAATAAATGCCATTAGATTTGATATGGCACAAGACATAAAATACACTCAAAAAATATCACAAGAAGTTTTACTTGTATCTACTAAAGAACAACAAGAAGAATTTTTAAAATTTATGATTCCTGATGAGTTTAATCTTTTGCATGTGACACCTGAAGTAGTAAAATCTATATCGGGACATATTGGTAATTTAACTGTAATTGTAAATGACAATTTCAAAGATGCAACACTTCATGTTTCTCAAATAGTATGGTATGACCAAGAAGAAATAGCAACAAATCAAAGTGGTACTTTTGATCCGCTTGAGAGTTCACTAGATGATGTTCTAGCAACTCTACGTACAAATATAAGTAATTATGAATATAAAAAGTTTATTGTTTATGATCAAAACATTTGTCAGTTTCATGAGAGAAGAGAAAAAACATGTGGAAAGTGTGCCGTTGTCTGCCCGACTGTTGCTATTGAGAGAGATGATGACATAAAACATCTTCTCTTTTCACAAATAGACTGTCACGGCTGTGGTGGCTGTATATCTGTGTGTCCATCAGGAGCACTAGACTATGCTCCTTTAAATAGAGAAAGTATTTATGATATCTCAAGACTATTTAGCGGACATAATCCTTTAGTCATTCCTCAAAAAATGAACATTAAAGAGTTGAATGTACAACTCAAAGAAAATGTTTTACCTTTGGCTATTGAAGGTGAAAAATTCTTACATGAAGGAACACTGCTAACTATCGCGCAAGAGTCAGGTTCACAAATAATTTTTTACTCTGACTTCCTATCAAAGGGAACAAAAGACGCGATTAGAATTTTAAATGACATATATCAAAAGAGACACAATGTAGATGCAATTATTGTCGCGATGGATGAAAATGAACTGGTAGATGCTCTAAACAAAGTTAATTTTGTAGAAGATTCAAGACATACAATCAATGAACTAAATACAAGAAAAAGAGAAATTTTTGCAACAAGACTTAAAAATGTTGTTGGAGAGGATGACTTAGGTGAGGTTCAAACCGGTGAGCATATTCACTATGCAAAAGTAAATGTCAATGAGGCTAACTGTACTCTATGTTTAGCTTGTGTAGCTGCTTGTAACGTTGATGCACTCGTGGCAAATATATCTGACAACTCTCTAAGAATAAATCCTAGCATCTGTACAGCATGTGGTTTTTGTGAAGTTGTTTGTCCGGAAAAAGAGTGTTTAACAATCGAAGAAGATGTTATCAAACTAAATCCTACTTGGTTTACAGCACAAGTTCTTGCAACAGACACTTTGTTTGCATGTGTTGAGTGTGGTAAAGAATTTGCCACAACAAAATCAATAGAAAAAATCGCTTCTATTATGTCTCCTATCTTTGCTCACGATCCAATAAAAGAGAGAACTTTGTACTGCTGTGAAGATTGTAAGCCAAAGATTATGATGACAAGTTATATGGAAAATAGAGATTTATACAATACACCAGGAGATATGTAATGAATGAAGAAAAAATGAACAAAGCGAGAGCTTTATACTATGCAATGTTTTCAAGATGTTTTGTTTTTACAACAGACACCAAAAGATACTTTGAACTGATTAGTTTCATAGACATATTGAAAGAAAATCCTTTAGATAAAGCTTCTGCTGAGGCATTTGAGAACATAAGAAAAATTGTTAAATCTGATTCTAACATTACATTTATGAAAGAGTTTGATGCAATCTTTCACTCACCAGAGACTCATACTCTCAGAACAACTGCTTCATACTATGATGAAGATGTAGAAAGTGGCAAGAAAAGAGTTGAGATGCAAAACTTTCTGGCTAAAACAAAAATCAGAAGAGATGAAAAATCTTACACTGATTATGAAGATCATATAGGTTTTATCTTTTCTGTAATGAGCGAATTATGTGAACTTATTGCAAATGGAGAAGATCAATATAAAAATACAGCACATTGTATTTTTGAGCAAATCTTAAATGACTTTGTAGACAAATTTTCTAAAGAACTATATGAACATGAGAATGCAGACATATTTAAAAATGTAGTTATTTTACTTAAATCGTTTATAGAGTTTGAAAGACTTTATTTAGAAGTTCAAACTCCCGTATATGACCAAGTAAAAGTTCAGGCTAAACCAAAAGGCGAAGAACTCTCAGATGCAGAAATTGCAAGAAGAGAAAAGAACAGACTATTAAGACAAAAAGGTCCAAAAGAAGAAAATGATGCTTGTGAAATTAACATAGCTTATGATGTAGAGGATGATATTTAGTCATCTTCTATGAGATTGAGGCAAGATAAATTAGTTTACCTTGCCTCAGTCTCATGATTTTTTTATGGGGCTAATCACAAATAAAAGGAGACAACGATGCAAGAAAGTAGAAGAAACTTCTTCAAAAGAAGTGCATTAGTTGTTGGGGCTGCTGCTGTCAGTGCCACGGCGTTAGCTGCTAATAAAGATGAAGCTATAGAAGCTGATTCAAACGGAGTTGTTGTAGGAACATCTACTAAAAAAGAGATTCTTTACACAAAAACAAAAGCTTGGGAAGATTTTTACAAACAAGCTTTATAGTAAATAAGGAGAGAGTATGTTAGTTGACACATATGAAACACTCAAAGCTCAAATCGGTAGAAGGTCATTTATGAAAATGGCTGCTGTCGCTACGGCTACAAGTGTTACAGGTGCATTTGCTAATGATGGGGTAACAAGAGCTGCTACACAAGAGGAAGTTAAAAATCCTTTTCCAGGCTCTACTAAAGTTAAAACTATCTGTACTGCATGTTCGGTTGGGTGCGGTATTATCGCAGAAGTACAAAACGGCGTTTGGGTAAGACAAGAAGTTGCACAAGACCACCCTATTTCTTTAGGTGGACACTGTTGTAAGGGTGCTGATATGATTGATATGGTTAGGTCTGAGGTTAGACTTAAGCATCCAATGGTAAAAGAAGCTGGAAAATGGAAAAGATTAAGTTGGGACGATGCATTAGACAGAATCGCAACTAAACTAAAAGCTTCTCATGAAACAGCAGGACCAGACTCAGCAATGTTTTTAGGATCTGCAAAAATGAGTACTGAACAGGCATATTATTTTAGAAAATTTGCCGCAATGTATGGAACGAACAATATAGATCACCAAGCTAGAATTTGACATAGTGCAACAGTCGCCGGTGTGGCGAATACATGGGGTTATGGCGCTATGACCAATTCACTTGGAGATATCCAAAATGCTAAAGCAATTATCATTTTTGGAGCGAATCCTGCGGTTAATCACCCAGTTGGATTTCAACATTTTCTAAAAGCTAAGGAAAGAAACAATGCAAAAATAATTGTTATCGATCCTGTTTTTACTAAAACTGCTGCAAAAGCAGACCATTACTGTCAAATAAGACCAGGTACAGATATACCATTTATGTATGGAATGTTGCATCTAATCTTTAAAAACAACTGGCATGATGAGAGCTTTATCAAAGACAGAGTTTACGGTATGGAAGATATCATGGAAGAAGCTAAAAAGTGGAATCCTAAAAAAGTTGAGGATGTAACAGGTGTACCTGCTGATCAACTTATTCAAATTACAAAACTATATGCACAGTCTAATCCTGGTACTTTAATCTGGGCTATGGGTTTAACTCAGCATTCAGTAGGAAGTTCTAATACTAGACTTGCTCCAATCTTGCAACTTGCTCTTGGAAACATGGGTGTTGAAGGTGGTGGAACTAATATTTTAAGAGGTCACGATAATGTTCAAGGTGCTACAGACATGTGTTGTTTATCACACACACTGCCTGGTTACTATGGATTAAGTTCTGGTTCGTGGAAATACTTTGCTAAATCTTGGGGTGTTGACTATGAATGGTTAGCTAAAAAAAGATTTAAGAATGAAGAATGGATGGGCAAAAAAGGATTTACACTTTCTCGTTGGTGGGCTGGTGTTTTAGATGGTAAAGACGGTAATGATCAAATTCATAACGCCGGAACTAATCTTAAAAATCTTTTTGTAATGGGTAATGGTATTACTTCAATTGCTCAACAAGCTAAGGTAAAAGAAGGTCTAGATAACCTAGATATGATTGTACTTTGTGATCCTTTTGTTAATGAGGCAGCAATCTTAACAGATAAGCAAGACGATGTATTTATTTTACCGGCTGCTACTCAGTTTGAGTCGTCTGGATCTGTAACTGCAACTAATAGATCTGCACAGTGGAGATCTAAAGTAGTTGAACCAATGTATGAGTCAAAAACTGACCACGACATTATGTTCGAACTGGCAAAAAGACTTGGGTTTTATGACGAGTATACTGCCGGTATGAAAATTAAAGAGAATAAAAAAGATTTCAAATGGCCAGAAGATGCTACTGATGAAATTGCAAGAATTATCAAAACAATCGGTTTAACTGGTTGGACAGCTGAGAGGCTTTAAAAACATACTCAAAACTGGCATATGTTTGACCAAATATCTGGTCGTGGATATGGCGAGATGAAAGGTGAGTATTATGGTCTGCCTTGGCCTGTATGGACAGAAACTCATGGTGGTAGTCCATTACTATATAACATCAACAGAAGTGTTGCTGAAGGTGGTATGGGATTTAGAAATAGATTTGGACTAGAACATGATGGTCAAGATTTACTTGCAGGCGCGGGAAGTGCTCCTAAAGATTCTGCAAATAAAGATGGTTATCCTGAGATTACAGCTAAAAATATTGAAGAAGTTCTTGGCATCAAGCTAACTGCTGATGAGAAAAAAAGAATTGGTAAAAACTGGAAAGTTGATACTTCTAATATTATTGCCGAGAAATGTATGCAACAAGGTATGGCTCCTTATGGAAATGCTAAAGCGAGAGCTAAAGTATGGACATTCCCAGACCAAATTCCAATGCACAGAGAGCCTATTCACTCTCCAAGACAAGACTTAGTGAAACAATATCCTACTTATGAGGATAAGCGTGATCATTATAGAGTTGATACTCAGTATGCTTCTAAGCAAAATGAACAAGATTGGTCGAAAGATTTCCCTATCAACCTTGTAACTGGAAGACTTGTAAATATGAATGGTGCAGGTATGGAAAATAGAGCAAGTAAATATTTAGCTGCCCTAACTCCAGAAATGTTCTGTAGCATTAACCCTGACTTAGCTGGTAAATACGGTATCAGAGATGGTTCAATGATGTGGATTCATTCACCTGAAGGTACGAAGATTAAAGTAAAAGCGAAGTATTCTTTTTCAGTACCTGAAGATAGAATTTTTATGCCTTTTCATTTTGCTGGTCATTTTCAAGGTGAGGATTTATCTCATAAGTATCCAAAAGGAACTAAACCTTATGCTGTAGGAGAAAGTGCTAATACTGTTACAAACTACGGTTATGACATTATCACTCAAATCCCTGAAACTAAAGGCGGATTATGCCGCATAGAATTCGCGTAAGGAGTTGGTTATGAGTGAAAATGCAAGATTAAAATTTTATTGTGACGAGCATAGATGTATTTCATGTGATGGTTGTTCAGTAGCTTGTGCGGAAGCGCACGAGTTACCAGCAGGTATCAACAGAAGAAAAGTAATTACTATGAATGAGGGTATTTTAGGTTTAGAATACTCTCTGTCTATCGCTTGTATGCACTGTACAGATGCTCCTTGTGAGCAAGTTTGTCCAACTGATTGTTTTTATATCAGAGAGGACGGTATCGTTTTACACGACAAAGAAAAATGTATCGGTTGTGCCTATTGTCTATATGCTTGTCCTTTTGGTGCTCCTCAGTTCCCTTCAGACGGTGCATTTGGAATCAAAGGTGTAATGGATAAATGTACGATGTGTGCTGGTGGTCCAGAGGAGACTAACTCACATAAAGAGAGAGAAATGTACGGACAAAATAGAATCTCAGAAGGTAAAGTACCTGTTTGTGCAGCTATGTGTTCTACTAAAGCATTACTTGTTGGTGATTCAGCAGAAATATCTGATATCTATAGAGAAAGAGTATTGTCAGTTGGCCATGGTGTTAAAACACAACCTTATGGATGGTCAACAGCATATGGTTCTAAAATATAGGACATTATTATGAAAAGTAAATATATAATAATCGCTCTTTTAGCACTCTCTTCACTAGCATTTGGTGCTAGTGAAAGTGTTGTATGGAGTGACAATCTAATTGATAATATCCTTGGTTACGATAAAAAAGGTTCATTACATTTAGGACAATATTTTACTATTTTACAAAGTACATATTTTAAACCACTATTTTTAGGTGTTTTATTTGGAGTACCCGCAGTGTTTCTTTTACACTACATGGTAATCGGTCCAATGATCTTCTCTCATGATAGAAAGAAGATCTATGTATTTACTTTGTTTCACAGAGTTATTCATGCCATCGCAGGTGTATCATTTATCTTACTTATTCCTACGGGTCTGATTATGATGTTTGCTAGCACTTTTGGCGGTGGAGAATTTGTAAGAGTATGTAAAGAGATTCATGCAATCTCGACACTTCTTTTTATAGTAAGTATTGTACCTATGTTTTTTATGTGGCTTAGATGGATGTTTATTCACTTAGATGACATTAAATGGTTAATGATTGTAGGCGGTTATCTCAATAAAGATAAAAAACCGGTTCCTGCAGGTAGATTTAATGCTGGGCAAAAAACTTGGTATTGGTTGGCTACTCTTGGTGGATTTATTATGATTGGTACTGGTGCGGCTATGTATTTTCAAGACATTAGACTTGATATTCTAGCATCTAACCATATCTCTCAAATTGACTTTTTAAGAGCAAGTGCTATTGTTCATAATGCTTTAGGATTGGCTGTAGTAGCTCTTTTCTTTACTCATGTTTATATGGCAGTGTTTGCGATTAAAGGTGCTATCCACAGTATGATAGATGGTCACAAAGAAGAAGAAGAAGTCGAAATTCTTCATAGTTCTTATTATAGAGAGCTAAAAGAAAAAGGCGAAGTTTAACAGGTTCGTTAGTTCATTCCCCCATTTTGGTGGAGTGTTCTTTTTTTAAACAATTTAAATATGCAAAATTTGCATAGTTGAGAGGTACAAAATGTCTAATAGCAAATATTTAAAAACAATCATCATCGACAGAGTAAACGGTGATGAAATCACAGAAATTGAAGATGTAACTATTGAAGAAGCGAGACTAAATGTTTACCTCAATGGTGAAAAAATCATATCTATGATGTGTATACCAAAAGATCAAAAGGCTCATGCCATTGGCTTTTTAATGAGCGAAAATGTAATCACTGATATAAGTGATGTTGAATCTATTGAAGTAAGTGAAGACGGTTTAAGAGTTGATATCAAAGCAGCAGTTGATACAGACTCATTACAAAACCTATATAAAGAAAAAACACTAGTAAGCGGTTGTGGTGGAGGGATTACCGGTAATATTGCTGGAAGTCTTGAAATCCCATTTAACCAAACTAATTTTGTGATTAGCTCAAAGACTATCAGCGATGAAGTTAAAAAATTTTACGCCGATAGCGAACTATATAGACTAACAGGTTGTGTTCATAAAGCAATGTTGTTTTTAGAAGACTCAAGTATTGTAGATGCAGAAGATATCGGTAGACATAACGCAATAGATAAAGCTGTAGGCAAGTGTAAAATAGATGGACTTGACACTACAAAATCAGTTTTATTTGTTAGTGGAAGACTTAGTTCTGAAATGGTTGTTAAAGCCGTTATGCATAGAATCCCTATAGTTGTATCTAGAACTGCTCCAACATACCTTGGAGTACAAACAGCCAATAAACACGGAATCACCCTCATAGGCTTTGCCAGAGGAAGAAAAATGAATATCTACACTCATAGTGGAAGAATTCATGGATAATATACCCAAAATTTTAAAAAAATATCTAAATAAAGATGGAATAATCAATTGTTTAGATGCTTTTAAATTGGCTAGAGAGTTAAAAATAGACCCAAGTGAAATAGCTGAGCTTACCAAAAAGTATAGTATCAAAATCGACAACTGTGAACTTGGTGTTTTTGGCAGTAATGATTTTGGTGAGCTAAGAGATGATATATATAAAAAGTTATCTTCAAAAGCTAATCCTGAAAAAAAAGTAGAGTGTAGTGCTGCTTGGGAAGTAGCTCAAGAATTTTCTTTGAAAAAAGTTGGTTCTACTACTAAAAAAAGTGATATCGAAGTTATATATTGTCAACTTGGGTGTTTTAGAACAAGGATTCACCATGGTAGTAAAAGTTAAGACTTGGATAGAAGATGACAACGAGCATCTGATCTTTGGCGGTGGTAAAACTCAAATCTTAGAACTCATAGATGAAACAGGTTCTATCTCTGAAGCCTCTAAGAGAGTTGGCATGAACTATAAAAAAGCTTGGACTCATATCAAAATACTTCAAGAGTACATTGAAGATGATTTAGTTGTAGTAAAAAAGGGAAGAGACTCTGGTGGCACTTCGCTAACACCTAAAGCTAAAGAGCTTATAGCCAAATATAAACTCTTAGAAAAAGAAGTTAGAGATTTCTCAACTAAGAAATTTGAAGAGATTTTTATGGCAGATGGAGAGATTATTCAGTGTACAGAGGAAAATCAAGATGTATAAACTAAACTAATTGAATTACCCTGAGGCAAATGATTTGTCACTATCAAATACTTTAAGTATTGATCCTTTGAATAGTAATGTAGAGTTTGAGATTTTAAGTAAAAATTTAACATCAAAATTCAACTTTTCTTCCCTTCATAGTTTCTCTTTTTCAAAAGAAGGTTTTTTAGGTTTGATGCTCGAGTTGAGTGTAGATATTGCAGTAAGCGTTGGTGAAAGTGAAGCTGTTGTTAAAGCAGCTGAGCTTTATGAATCTCTAGGTTTTAAGGTTACATATATAAATATTTTACATGATGGAACTATAGACCATAAGGCAATTAACTCTCTTAAAGATGAGTATCTATTTTTATCATCATATATCCTCGATACTTTTGTGAAAGTTGATTTGAAAAAGGTTAAAGAGGTTTTTAAAGGAACGGTTATATCAAATATATCAGCAACACTAGATGCTACTGATTGCGACGCAACGTACTTTGATGTTTACAAACTTAGTGGTTATTTTACACATTCTGTATTGCTTCATAATGAACTCTTAAAAGAGCAAAACTTAGCGAGCATAGATACAGTAGGCTTAAAACTAATCTCAGATGCTGTAAATAAAGACATAGAACTCATCTCTTGTAAAGATGAGTTTATCAAGATTTTAGCAGAGACTCTAAAAGATGATTTTATCTTCTTTGTAGATGCAGACTCAACACTTAAGAATGTTGTGCATTTTGGACTTAAAGGCATCAAAGCAAGAGAAGTGATTAGAAATTTAAGTCTCTCAAATATCTATGTAACAAATGGAGAAGGATGTTCTTTGGGCCTTTCACGCCCCTCTAGAATAATCAAAGCTATGGGTTATACAGAGTTGCAAAGTAGACAGGCTTTATCTCTGTCTTTTTGCAAAAATTTAAGTAGTGATGAAATTCTCGATGTTGTTTCAAAAATAGGGAAATCATACAGACAAATAAAGGCTTTACATGAATAAGTATTTAGATTTTAAAGATGCTGTTTCTTTGTCACTTGATATTGCAGAGGTTACTAGCATCCAAGAGATAGCTCATATTGAGGATTCTATTGGAAGAGTTTTGGCACAAGATATTGTTTGTCTTAAAAACCTTCCTTCTTTTAACAACTCTGCTATGGACGGCTTTGCTATAAAAGCTACAGATGCAGGCAAGAGACTAAAAGTTATAAAAACAATCTTAGCCGGTGAAAACTCAGATGAATGCTTAAAAGATAACGAGTGCTATAAAATAATGACAGGAGCGAAAGTTCCTGATGATGCGGACACTATTATCCCGATAGAAAATGTTATTGACTATAAAAATGATGTAGTCACTATTAAAGAAAATGTAGTAAAAAACTCATGTCTAAGATTTAAAGGTGAAGAAAAAGTTTTAGAAGATGTGTTGTTTAAAAGGAGCGAAGTTGTTACATCGGCAATGGTTGCGATATTAGCTTCTCAGGGCATAACTATGCTACCTCTTTACAAGAAGCTAAACATTGCTGTTGTATCTACTGGAAATGAATTAAAAGAGCCATGGGAGAGTGCTAGTGAAGATGAAATTTATAACTGTAACTCTTACGCAATCATTTCACTCTTAAAAGAGAAAGGTTTTGATGCGACTTATACAGGTGTAATACCAGACTCATTAGAAAAATCCATAGCGTACGTTGGTGAGCTTAAAAGTTATGACTTAATCATTACAACAGGTGGTATTTCTATGGGAGATGCAGACTTTATGGCAGAAGCATTTCAAAGTAATGGTTTAGATATAGCATTTCACGGTGTAAATATCAAACCTGGTCGTCCTATCATGATGGGAAAAATGGAAAATACTTTCGTTATGTGTTTACCGGGAAATCCTCTAACTGCTATGGTTAATATGCATCTTTTTGCACTTCCTGTTCTTCATAAGATGCAAGGCTCGTCGTGCATTCATCATGACATAGACATCGCTAAAAATATCAAGAGTTTTAAAACAAAAGCAGGTCGTGTAAATGTTGTACTTGGATTTTATAGAAATGGAGAATACAGAGTAACTCAAGATAATAAATATGGCTCAGGAATGATTACAGTCTTGCATGATAGTAATTGTATTCTTGTAACAAAAAAATCAACGGATTCAGTTTCACAGCAGCAAATAGTCAAGGTAATTAAATTTAATTGCTTATATACAAAAGATCAAATTGATCTATTTAACTAGGGAGAAAGAAAATGAATAAAAGAATAGTACTAAGTATGGGCTTAAGCGCCCTATTGGCTTCTAGCATATTGGCACAAGAAAAAATAGCTGTATTTCATGCTGGTAGTTTAGCAGTTCCATTTGCAGATATAGAAAAAGCATTTGAGGCTAAATATCCTCAGTATGATGTACAAAGAGAAGCTAGTGGAAGCAGAGCTGCTGCTAGAAAAATCTCCGAGATTGGTAAAGCTGCTGACGTAATGGCAAGTGCTGACTATAATGTAATCGATAATCTGCTTATCCCAAATCATGCAAAGTTCAATGCTCAGTTTGCAACTAATGAGATGGCAATAGCCTATACATCAAAAGCAAAATATGCAAATGAAATCAATGCACAAAACTGGCCGGAAATATTTCTAAGAGATGGAGTTAAGGTTGGACATTCAAATCCAAATATGGATCCATGTGGATATAGATCTATATTAGTAACAAAATTGGCAGAGGAACACTATAAGATTCCAGGTTTTTTTAAAAAACTTTTTGGATACGGCAACTCATATAAAGTCGGTGATGAAGATAGAAAAAAAGTAATCGTTAGACCAAAGGAGACAGATTTACTTGGACTTATCGAAGCTAATGCTTATGATTATCTCTATATCTACAAATCAGTTGCAAAGCAGCATGGTCTAAACTATATCACTCTTCCAAAACAGATATCTCTAAAAGATAATGAGTTTATAGACTTCTATAAAACTGTCTCATTTGACATCAATGGGAAAAAACCTGGTCAATTTATCACAAAAAAAGGTGCAGCTATGGTTTACGGTATCACGGTTGCACAAAATAAAAAGTCACCTGCGAACAAAGAAGGTGCAATCAAGTTTGTAAACTTTGTACTTTCAGACGAAGGTCAAACAATCATGATTAAAAATGGTCAGGGAGTTATCTCTCCTGCTAAGATTACAGGGGATGCTTCCATAATAGGAAAGTAAAATAAAATGGACTACTTAAAAATACAAAACTTATCTAGTAACACTGGTAACTTTTTACTTAACAATATAAACTTAGACATACAGAAGAATGAATATTTTGTTCTTCTTGGTCAAAGTGGAAGTGGAAAGACTATGTTGCTAGAGACTATTGCCGGATTAAACCCATGTAGTGGAAACATAATTTATAAAGGTAATGACATCTCTCTAATACCGACAGAGAAGAGAGAAATAGGTTTTGTATATCAAGACTTTGCGCTATTTCCAAATCTAAATGTGGAAGAGAATATTAGGTTTTCTCAAAAATATAAAAATATAGAAGATGCAGATGAACTATTTAAAGATATCGTAGATTTTTTAAAACTGGAGAATCTACTTGAACGTTCAACTCAGGACTTAAGCGGTGGGGAAAAGCAACGTATAGCGATAGCTAGAGCTCTATTTTCAAGACCTAAGATACTACTTTTGGATGAACCGTTAAGTGCTATTGATCCAACGTTTAGAAATGCGATTATGAAGAGTTTAAAAGATATTCATAGAAGATATGACGTTATTACTATACATGTAACTCACAACTTTAGAGAGGCTTCTTATTTAGCCGATAAAATCGCAATTATAATGGATGGAGAGATTAAACAAGTTGGAGATGCAAAAGATGTTTTAAACCAACCAGCTAATATAGAAGTGGCAAAATTCTTAGGTTTTAAGAATATTTTTCCGGCAAAAATGCTAGGATACGAATCTTCTTCAAAAGTATACTCGGTGGATCCAAATATTATAAGAGTAGCTAAAAATGGCGAACTAAAAACTGACTATGTTTTTGAGGGAGTTGTAGATGAGTGTATGGGAATAGTTGATCACTACAAACTTTTTGTAAAAGTCAAACAACATCAGTTTTTTATAAAAATCTTAAAAAGAGACTATGAAGGATGTTATGCGGATAGAACGAAGATAATCCAAATAGGATTTGATAAAAAAGACATCAGTTTCATCTAGATTGCTAAGTATTATTACTTAAGTAAACAACAACAAAAAAGGAAATAAAATGAAAAAAACAACAACTAACGTGGGTCTCTTAGTAAGTGCCTTAGTATTATCAACGAGCATGTACGCAGCAGACGAAGCACCAAAACAAGCATTAAAAACAAACTATCAAATGGTTTATAATGAAAAGCCAGGAACTGTAGATAACTTTACAGATATGTTTTCAGAAGGTAAATTCTATGGACGTATACGTTCTAACACTTTTTACTATGCGTGGGAAAAAGAGAATGCAAGTCAAAGCACTCATATAGCTAGTGGTCTTGGCGGATCAGTAGTCTATAAAAGTGCTACTTTGTCTGATTTTGATTTTACGGCAGGTCTCTACTATTCACAAGCATTTTTTGATGATAGCAGTGACCCTGTAGACCGTTTAAAGCCTGCTAAAGATATTCTTAGCAGATTTGACTATACCAATACAGGAAACAAGTCTATGGCTGTTTTAGGACAGGCATACATTCGTTACCAAGGTTTACCAAACACAGAGATACTATTAGGTCGTCAAATGGTTGAGACTTTTTATACAAAATCAAATGATACTAAAATGATTCCAAATACATTTGATGGTGTAGTAATTGCAACAAAAGCGATTCCAGATACTGCTATAAAACTAGGATATCTAGCAGAGCAAAAGCTACGTGATCATACTCAGTCACACTCTACTCTTATGTATGGTGACAGCAACTCTTCTTCATCTAATAATCCTGCGTGGAGTGAAAATGATGATACTGCGATGCACAAAGGTCTTACATATACTAATCTAAAAGCTGCCGGAGTAAGCACAGATGCTCCTCTTATTGTAGGTGATGTACATAATAAATCTATAAAGAACTTAAAACTTGATGCTTCATTTTACGCCGTACCTGACTTAGTATCTGAAGTAATGGCAGAAGCAAACTATAAAATAGAAATGAATGGTTTTTCTCTATCACCTGGGGTTCGTTACATCAAACAGTTTGACAATGGTGGTGGTGCGATTGGTGGGGCAACTTACAAAGGAACACTCGCCGGAGTAAGTGGAGAAAGTGGTGGATATAAGAATGCTGATTCACTAGACTCTCAGATGATAGCTGCTCGTTTGGTAGCAAAATTTAATGTTTATAAACTAAACCTAGGTTATTCACAGGTGCTTGATGAAGCTGACCTAATTACTCCATGGCGTGGATTTCCGACATCAGGATATACTCGTTCTATGGCTCGTTACAACTGGATGGCTAATACTAAAAGTTACCGTGTTGAGCTAGTACGTAATGCAAACAAAAAAGGTGTTTACACTGATATGTTTATACAGATGTCAATACTGCACACAGATGCAGATGAGGCTAAAGGCTACTTTGATGAAAACTACTACTATGTTGGATTTGTACAAAATATTCCAAGCTTTAAAGATTTACAATGGCGTCTAAGACTAGGATATAACGATACAGAGAAGGTAGATGCAGATAGTTTAGACGGACGTTTTGAGCTTAACTACCTGTTTTAATCAAGAGAGTAAAAAAGAGTAAGAAGGCAATACAATGAAAGCGTTAAACAAAAGCAATTTATTTAACATAACTTAAGTAGTCTTAGCACTCATTATTGTGTTTTTTCTTAGTGTACCTATAATAAAAATATTTATTGGTGTAGGAAGTGAAAAATTACTTGAGACTATAAAAGACGGTGAAGCTATTGATTCTATTATTCTTACTATGAAAGTATCTGCATGGGCAATGGTTTTTGTGCTATTTACTGGTTTGCCACTTGCTTATGTAATAGCCAGATATGATTTTTATGGGAAAAGCGTAGTTGAATCACTGATTGATATTCCGGTAATGATACCTCACACTGCTGCAGGTATCGCTCTTCTTACAACTTTTGGAGACACCAATATAGGTGAGTTTTTTAAATTTTTCGGCATTGAGTTTATAGGTACAGAATACGGAATCATGATAGCTATGATGTTTTTATCTGCTCCATTTTTAATAAACAGTGCAAAAGATGGATTTAGAAAAGTAGATGTAAAACTTGAAAAAACGGCACGAACATTAGGGGCTTCTCCTATTAATGTATTTGTTAGAATCACAATCCCCAATGCAAAAAAAGACATAATAAATGGTGCTTTAATGATGTGGAGTAGAGGTCTTGGTGAATTTGGCGCAATTGTCATTTTAGTTTATCACCCTATGACTACACCAGTACTTATATTTGATAGGTTTAATAGTTATGGGTTAAGTTACAGTGCACCATTAGCAGCAGTAATCATAGGTTTTAGTATGTTGGTATTTTTAATAGTTAGGTTTATTACAAATCGTTTGTAGTTAATTATATTGAAAAGAAAGTATATATAAATTTTAAACCTCAAAAAGAGGTTTAAATAAGAGATTAAACTCTTGCGTAATTTACACTCAAACAAGCATCTAATGAAGCTAATTCGCCAAGAGTTTTCTCATCAACTGCATTGTCAACTAAGATTACAGCTAAAGCTTCTGCACCTTTGTTTCTAGCAAGTGAGAAATCAGAGATATTTACATTATTATTTGCTAACGTCGAACCTATACTTCCAATTACGCCAGGTACATCACTATTTTTAAATAGAATCATATCTCCTTTAAGAGCCACTTCTATATCAAAACCGTCAATAGCAACCATACGCTTAACACCATCGTCAAA
The DNA here is from genome assembly GCA_027858865.1 of Sulfurimonas sp. Classification (GTDB taxonomy): domain Bacteria; phylum Campylobacterota; class Campylobacteria; order Campylobacterales; family Sulfurimonadaceae; genus Sulfurimonas. Next base: position 17,336 of record JAQIBW010000031.1, read on the forward strand.
GATTGTTGCACTGATAGAAGTTGTACCTTCTGCAGTTGTAAGTTTTACTGTAATTAGGTTTTTAAATACAGCAGAATCATTGAGAGCTTCTGACTCTATTTTAATACCTTTTTCTTTTGCAACAAACTCTGCATTAACATAGTTAATAGTATCACTTGAGTTTTGACTCATAGCACCAACAGCAACAAAGGTAGATAAAGATTCAACATACTCAGATATTTCACCCTGACCACTAACTTTGATAGCTACGATTTGAGATTTATTAATCTGAGACGCTAAGAAACCGATTTTTTGACCCATCTCTAAGAATGGTTTTACAAATGACGGTATTTTACTCTCATCAATAGGTAAGTTCATTGCGTGTGCAAAAGAGATACCTTTAGCTGCTTCGATAGCATTTTGAGCGGCTTGGGTACCAATGTTATACTGAGACTCATAAGTGTTAGCCCCTAAGTGAGGAGATACAACAATATTATCTAAATCTAATAATGGGTGATCAGTAGCTGGTTCTTTGTTAAATACATCGATACCTGCAAAACGGATTTTTTTAGATTTAAGACCATTAAAAAGTGCCTCTTCATTATAAAGACCACCTCTAGCACAGTTGATTAAAACTACACCGTCTTTCATCTGAGCAATCTCTGCTTCATCAATCATATTAAGAGTTTCTTTATTCTTAGGCGTGTGAATAGTAATAATGTCACAAGCTAAAATATCTGCAAAGTTTTTAGTATAAGTCATATCAAGATCAGTAACTTTTGACGGGTGTATATAAGGATCGTAAGCAATAATATCCATCTCAAATGCTTGAGCACGCTTAGCTACACGAGAACCAATATTACCAAAACCAATAACACCTAATTTTTTACCTTTCATCTCATATCCGTACCACTTTTCTCTTTTCCAGATTCTTTGGTTTTTAAGATGATCGTGCGAGTATGGGAACATTCTCATGCATGAAAGCATGTGAGCCATTGTAAGCTCAACTGCTGCGATAGTATTTGCAGTTGGAACGTTCATAACGATGATACCTTCTTTAGAACATCCAGGAATATCTACATTATCAACACCAACACCAGCACGAACGATTGCTTTCATATTAGTTGCATGTTTGATGAAGTTTTCATCAACGTCAGTTGAACTTCTTGTAATAGCTACATCAGCAGTTGGGATTATTGTTTCAACAAGTTCAGTTTTATCAACATCAGCTGCCATTATAAAATTAATATTTTCATCATTACGAAGCATCTCTAATCCAGCTTCGTGAATATGGTCACAAACTACGATTGTATGTTTTTTCATTATGTCAATCCTCTTTATACAGCTCTACTTTGGCTGTAATTTGGTAATTTTTCAATACTCTAACTAAAGAGTTTAATTTTTCAATATTTTTTGAATAGATAAGCAATTCTACACTGCTTTTATCTCGTTTGAGATAATATCTTAATTTATGTTGTTTTAGCTCTTCTTTTAGGCAGAAAAGTTGATATGGATCTAAAAGAGAGGCGGATAGTTTATAAATAGTATTACTAATTATTTTTTCAACCAAGTCAATTTCTATATAAGCTTCATTTACAGGATAAAAATATCCTAGTTTTTGGGTTTTAGAAAAATGATTTAACCAGACTTCTTTAGATTTCTGTTTAATTACTTCACTCTTATGTTCAAGCGGTTCAACATAATCAAGTTCTGGTGAAGGGTTTATTGAGATTAAAAAAAAGATAATAAAAATGGCAACTCCAAGTGCTAGGACTGGAGTAAACCACTTTAATATTTTTTGCATCTTATTGGAATTTATCTTTTATCAGGTCACCTAGAGAGTTTGATGAAGTATCATTAATCTCTTCTAGTAGTGCTTGATTTTTAATATAGTCTAGTTTTTTAACAGATAAACGAATACGATCTCTACGAGTATCGATAACAGCGATAGCAGCTTCAATTTCTTGACCAGCTTCTAACTCTTCTTTTACTAGTGGAGCTAAATCTTCATCACGAATAAGTGCATCAACACCATCTTCTAAAGATACGAATACACCAAAATCTTTGATATCACGGATAGTACCAGTAACAACAGAGTTTGCTTTATGTGTAGTTGCAAATTTATCTATTGGAGATTCTAAAAGAGTTTTTCTGTTTAAAGATATTTTTTGATCTTCAGCGTTTATTTTAGCTATTTTAACTTCAACTTCTTCGCCAGACTTAAGCACGTCTTTACACTTAGTGTTTTTATCCCAAGAAATATCTTGATTATGTAATAGACCTTCAACTGAACCAACACGTACAAATGCACCGAAATCAGTAAGAGATGTAACTGTACCAGTTACTATATCACCTTCATTGTAGTTTCTAACAAACTCATCGAATGGTTTTGGTAAAAGTCTTTTTAGTGAAACACGTAGCTTATGAGTATTAGGGTTGATTTCAATAACTTCAACATCAATCTCTTCACCAACAGTTAAATAATCATTAGGATTTTTAACATTTTTGTTCCAAGTGATTTCAGAAATATGTAAGAAACCTTCTATATCATTTCCAAGGTCAACAAATACACCATAAGCTTCAATATTTGAAACAGTTACAGTAATTGTATCACCTTCATCTAATTCACTCTCAACTTCTGCCCATGGATCTGGTTGAACAGCTTTAATTGATAGAGAAAGATGTCTTTTATCTTTATCATAAGAGATAGCTTTAACAGTTACAATATCGCCCTCTTTGTAAAGTTTTGATGGGTTAACTGGACCTTTGTAGCTGATTTCATTATAGTGAACTAAACCATCAACACCACCAACATCTACGAACATACCGTAGCTAGTGATTTTTTTGATTGTACCTTCTACAATAACATCATCTTCCATTAGTTTGTCAATGATCTCTTTCTTTTTCTTTCTCTCTTCGTTAAATAGTTTACGACGAGAAACTACAATTGAGTTCTCAACAGCATCTACTTTAACAACTTGAGCTTTAATCTTACGACCAACAACATCGTCGCCATCTTTAAAAGCAGCTAAAGAACGAGGCATAAAGAAAGAAACATCATCAGCTTCTACTACATATCCACCACGATTTTTCTTAGTTATAACACCTTCTATAATTACTTCTTCGAAGTCTTCTTTGTGTAGTTCAATAAAGTCAATAGTTTTTTGTTGCTCTAAAACTTTTTTATAAGAGATTTTAGGACGCTCATTGTAGTATCCCATAACCATTACTTTAATTTTATCGCCAGCACTAAACATTAACTCACCGTCTTCACCACGGATTTCATCAAGGCTAACAATACCTTCTAGCTTATCGCCAACACCTACTAATGCTCTATTCTCGTCTGCTTGAATTTCAACAATCTCACCCTCTACGATGCGACTTGATTCTTGCTGCTTTTCTGTTGCAGCAAACATCTCTGCAAAATTCTCTTCTTCTTCAAATGATTCGTTATCGAACGCCATTACCTATCCTCTTGTTACATAAAAATTGCGTGATTATACCTAAACATTGATTATATTAGTATTAATTTAAGGATAGAAATGGTAAATGCTAATAAAAGAGTTATTTATTAACATTTTCTTGGATAGAGTTGACTACATTTTGAATAATCCAGTCAGGAGTAGATGCACCGGCACTGATACCGCAGAATAATTTACCCTTAAACCAATCATAGTCTAAGTCATTCTCATCTTCAATATGATAACTATTTTGACAATAATCATCTGAAATACTAAATAGCTGTTTTGTGTTCGATGAGTTCTTACCACCGATAATAATCATCACATCTGCTTTTTTAGATATTTTTCTAACAGCTTCTTGATTCTCAAAAGTTGCATTACAAATAGTATTAAAGACTCTAACTTCTTTATGTCTTGGTATAAGATAGTTAGCTACTTCCATATAATCTTCAACTTTTCTAGTTGTCTGAGCGACTAAGGCTATGCGCTCTTTGAGCTTTAAGTCTTCTAAATCTTTAGGACAAGTTACAACTGTTGCACCATAAGTAGCATAACTTTTTACGCCCTTTATCTCAGGATGTGCTTCATCACCAAAAATAATAATGTCATAGCCAGCTTCACTCATCTCTTGACAGATCTGCTGTGGTTTTGTTACATAAGGGCATGTTGCATCTACAACATCAACACTATTATCTTTTAACTCTTGTAGTTCATTTTTAGGAATACCATGAGTACGTATAACAGCCTTATCCCCAGACTTAAAACTTTTATGATCATCAGTCAAACTAACTTTAAAATCTCTCTCTAGTCTTTCTATCTCTTTTGAATTATGGATTAGAGG
>JAQIBW010000317.1 GCA_027858865.1 Sulfurimonas sp.
ATATTTAGATGATAATACTCTGCAAAATTACAAAAATAGATTTATAAAAGATATTTTAAGAGACAGTGTTGGTTTTGCCGGATGCAAGATGGCCCGAAGAATTTACGGCGTTGCAGGGGTAGAAGAGATTAGAGGCATAGAAGATAAAGCTATGCGAGCAGATGCAGAAGCATTAGCGCTTAAGATTGCAAGAGAATTTGTGATGAAATATGAAAAAATAGACACCGTAGAACAAATATTGGAAATAATAAAGGTAAACAGTGCAAGGTAAATACAAAGCTTTATGGCTTAACGATGATAATTTTTTAGAAGTAATTGACCAAAAAAAACTACCATTTTCTTATGAAACAAAAGTTTTAAAAACTACCCAAGAAGTTGTTCTTGCTATAAAAGATATGACAGTTCGTGGTGCAGGTGTTATCGGAAGTGTTGCAGCTTTTGGCATCTACACTGCTTGTATGGAAGTAAAAAGCTACGATGAGTTAAAAGAGAAAGCAAAACTTATAAGAGAGTCTCGTCCAACTGCAGTAAATCTTATGTGGGCAGTTGATAAGATGATGAATCTATTAAAAGATTCAAATAATTTAGTATCAGATGCTAAGAAATATGCAATAGAATTAAATGATGAAGAAGCATTAGAGAGTCAAAATATTGCAAAATATGGTGCTGATATAATCGAAGATATTTTAAAAAAGAAGAACAAGACTCGCATAAATATCTTGACTCACTGTAATGCCGGTTGGTTGGCAGTTATAGATGAAGGAACTGCACTAGCACCTATCTATGAAGCAAAAAAAAGAGGCATAGATGTTCATGTTTGGGTTGATGAAACAAGACCTAGAAACCAAGGTGCATCTCTTACCGCATGGGAACTTACCGAGAGCGGAGTGAATCATACAATTATTGCAGATAACACAGGTGGGCATCTGATGCAAATAGGCGAAGTAGACATGGTAATAACTGGAGCAGATAGAGTAAGTGCAAACGGAGATGTTGCAAATAAAATAGGAACATATTTAAAAGCTCTTGCAGCAAAAGATAACGATGTTCCTTTTTATGTAGCTATTCCTGCATCTACTTTTGATTTTGACATCAAAGACGGGGTAAAAGAAATCCCTATCGAGCTTAGAAGTGAAGATGAAGTGAAATATATGAGAGGGGTAGATTCTGATGGAATAGTTAGAGAAGTTTTAATAACTCCAAAAGATTCACCTGCCATCAACTACGGTTTTGATGTCACACCTGCGAGACTGATTACAGGACTTATAACAGACAAAGGTGTTTGCAAAGCAGATTATGAAGAGATAAATAAGAGGTTTAATTAGAATGAAAAGTTTATGGAATGAAAAAGAAGCAAGTGAGTTTAAAACAGATTTAGATTTAAGAGTTTATACATCAAGACTACTGGGGCGTGATAGCTCTTTAGTTTTGCATGGTGGTGGAAATACATCTGTAAAATCAACTGCTACAAATCTTTTTGGTGAGACAGAGGATATCCTTTATGTAAAGGGTAGTGGTTGGGATTTAGCAACTATAGAAGCTGAGGGTTTTGCTCCTGTTAAGATGGAGATGCTACTAAAGATGGCTGAGTTAAAAGAGTTAAATGACACTGACATGGTAAAGTACCAAAGACTTGCAATGACAAATCCGTCCGCTCCAAACCCTTCTGTTGAAGCAATTCTTCATGCGGTTATTCCTTATAAATTTGTTGACCATACTCACACAGATGCAGTTGTTACAATCACAAATACAGAGGGCGGAGAAGAGAAAATAAAAGAGCTTTATGGTGATAAAGTTTTAATTATTCCTTACATTATGCCGGGTTTTGTTCTTGCAAAACTTATTTATGATATGACTAGAGATGTAGCTTGGGATGAGTTAGAGGGAATGGTTCTTATGAATCACGGTCTTTTTACTTTTAATGACGACGCTAAAAAATCTTATGAGAAGACTATAGAGTTAGTTGATAAGGCTGAGAAGTATCTGGCATCTAAGGGTGCTGTTTTGGAAAACCTCGGAAGTGGGACTTCAGTCCCGCATATTGGCGAGGCTGAAGCCTCACTTCCAAATACGGAGCTTTTAAAGTTAGCAAAAATAAGAAAAGAAGTATCAATCTTGAAAAATCATGCAACTATCTCAATCTTGAATGATTCTGCTTTAGCATCTTACTTCTCAAAACAAAACATTGAACAGATTGCAACACAGGGACCTTTAACTCCAGATCATGTTATCAGAACAAAAAGAACACCTGCAATTATAGGTGAAGATTTCGAAGCTGATTTGGCATCTTATGTAAAAGAGTATACACAATATTTTGAAGACAATAAAACAGATGAAACACTTCTAAACTCTGCTCCAAATTTTGCGATACTCAAAAACAACGGAACTCTCTCTTTTGGTAAAAATGTTAAAGAGGCAAATATCATTAAAGATATAAATGAGCACACTTTTGAAGCTATTTTAAAAGCTGAGAAACTTGGGGGTTATAAAGCTCTAAGTGCTGCAAAGATTTTTGAAGTTGAGTATTGGGAGTTAGAGCAAGCTAAACTAAAAAAAGGTGGAAGTGCTCCTGAGTTTAGTGGAAAAGTTGCACTTGTAACTGGTGGAGCTAGCGGTATCGGCAAAGCAATAGCTAAAATGCTAAACTCAAGAGGTGCAGCTGTTGTTGTTCTTGATATTAATCCTGAAGTTGATACTATTTTCAATAAAGCAGATGTAATAGGTGTTAAGTGTGATTTGACTTCAAATAGTGATATTAAAAATGCGGTTAGTGTTGCAGTTAAGAACTTTGGTGGAATTGATATCGTTGTATCTAATGCTGGTATTTTTACTCCGAGTGAAAATTTAGACTCTTTAAGTGATGAAAATTGGGATAAAAGTATAAGTATAAACCTTACCTCTCATCAAAAACTCATCAAAGAAACAGCGCCATTTTTAAAACTTGGAATTGACGCATCTATTGTGATGGTTGCATCTAAGAACTTTCCAGCACCTGGCAAAGGAGCGGCAGCTTACTCTGTTGCTAAAGCGGGGCAAACACAGCTTGCACGCATCGCAGCACTGGAGCTTGGTGAGTTTGGAGTGAGAGTAAATACTCTGCATCCTCACGCTGTATTTGATACAGCTATTTGGACAGATGAAGTACTACAAAATCGAGCAAAAGCTTACGGTATGAGTGTAGAAGAATATAAAACAAATAACGTACTAAAAACTGAGATAAAGTCCGAGAATGTAGCTGAATTAGTTTGCGCAATGGCAGGAAAACCATTTGCTAAAACTACTGGCTCACAAGTGGCTATTGACGGTGGAAGCGATAGGATAATATAAATGACTTTACAAGAGAAGATTTTAGCAGGTGAGAGAGTTTCGTTTGACGAAGCACTTAGTCTTTATGATATGGACTTTTTCGAGTTGGGTGAATTAGCAGATGCTAGAAGAAAAGCACTACATGGAAAAAAGACTTATTTTAATATAAACCGACATATAAATCCTACAAATGTCTGTGCTGATGTGTGTAAGTTTTGTGCATATTCTGCGACTAGAAAAAACCCAAATCAGTATACAATGACTCATGATGAGATATTAAATATTGTAAAAGATGTTGATTCTCGCGGGGCTAAAGAGGTGCATATAGTATCAGCTCATAATCCAAATACTGGTTTAGAGTGGTACTTGGATATTTTTAAAAAGATAAAAGAAGCTTATCCTCATATGCATGTAAAAGCTTTAACCGCTGCTGAGGTTGATTTTTTAGCAAGAGAGTATGGTAAAACTTACGATGAGATACTGGACCTGATGGTTCTTAATGGCGTTGATTCTATGCCTGGTGGTGGTGCTGAGATTTTTGATGAAAAGGTGCGTGATTTTATCTGTAAAGGTAAAGTAACATCTGATCAGTGGTTAGAGATTCATAGAAAATGGCATGAACGTGGAAAGATGTCAAATGTAACTATGCTTTTTGGACATGTTGAAAAGAGAGAACATAGAATAGACCATATGATGAGAATTCGTGAGCTTCAAGATATAACAGGTGGGTTTAATGCTTTTATTCCTCTTGTTTATCAGACTGAAAACAACTATCTAAAAGTTACAGAATTTATGACGGCAAATGAGACTTTAAAGACTATGGCAATTAGCCGAATTGTTTTAGATAATGTTGCTAATATAAAAGCTTACTGGGTTACTTCAACTGTAAACTTAGCTCTTGTGGCTCAAGAGTTTGGAGCAAATGATTTAGACGGAACGATAGAAAAAGAGTCCATAAACTCAGCGGCTGGTGCAAAGAGTGCAAATGGTGTAAATCTTGAAGATTTTGTAGCCCTCATTAAAAACAGTGGTTTTATTCCAGTTGAGAGAGATAGTGTTTATAATGAAATAAAAGAGTGGTAAAATAGATGGAAATATCGGTTGTAATTCCCACATATAATCGATATGAAGTTCTTAAACGTGCACTTGCATCTGTTTATGCTCAAACACATAAACCAAAAGAAGTTATCATCATAGATGACGGTTCAACTGATGAAACTTCACAAATTTTAAAACTTTTTCCAGAAGCAAAATACTATTATCAAAAGAACTCTGGTGTATCAAGTGCTAGAAATTTGGGAATAAAAAAAGCTTCTTATGAATGGATAGCATTTTTAGACTCAGATGATGAGTGGCATCCACAGAAGCTTCAAGAGCATTTAGAGTTGCATCTAGATTCTCCAGAGTTGCAGATAAGTTATACAGATGAGAAGTGGATGCGAGATGCAAAAGAAGTAAACATGCCTAAAAAATATAGAAAATTTGGTGGAGATATTTTTAAAGAGTGTCTATCTCACTGTATCATAGCTCCATCTGCAACTATTATTCATAAAGATTTATTTGAGAGAGTAGGGCTTTTTGATGAAAATTTGGAAGTTTGTGAAGATTATGATTTATGGCTGAGAATTGCGATAGAAAATAAAATAGAACTTATAGATAAAAAGCTTATAACAAAATATGGTGGAGATAAAGATCAGCTAAGCATGAAGTTTTGGGGTATGGATAGGTTTAGAGTTAAAGCGTTGGAGAAATTATTAAACAATATAGGAAGTAAGGCTTTAGCCTCGCACAACTCTTGCGGGACTAAAGTCCCACTTCCAGAATTAAAAGAATCTTAATTCAGTGAATTATGTTAGAAATACAGTATACTCATTAAAGTTGCTAAAACACATTATATAATTCCTGAT
>JAQIBW010000249.1 GCA_027858865.1 Sulfurimonas sp.
ATTGATAATTTTCCACCTAAATTTATCAAAAAAATTGATATAAATGAAAAATATTTTAAACTTGAAGATTTTTATAAACATCATGGAGATATTGTTCATGAACTTTATACAAAAATATATAAAGAAGATACAAAAGAGCATTTTGATGCACTTGGTAAATCATTAAAAGGAATAGGTTTTGATGAAACTGAGATACATAGATTTATAACCTGTGGATATTTAGATGATGAAGACCTACACAAACGACCACTTAGCAAACTAATCAAAGACATATCAGAGGAGTTGAAACTACTATGACAAACTCAAATATACTCATATACCAAGGTGAAGACGGTCAAACAAAGATTCAAACTCGTTTAGAGGATGAAACACTTTGGCTTACACAAAAACAATTAGCAGAACTTTTTAATGTTACCAAACAAAACATAAGCTTACATATTCAAAATGTATATGAAGAAAATGAATTAGAGCGTGAAGCAACTGTCAAGGAATTCTTGACAGTTCAAAAGGAAGGTTCAAGAGAAGTAAAAAGAAATCTTGAACACTATAATCTTGATATGATAATATCTGTCGGTTATAGGATAAAGTCCACAATAGCTACAAAATTTAGACAATGGGCTACAGCAAGACTAAAAGAGTACATCGTCAAAGGTTTTGTGATGGATGATGAGAGACTAAAAGAAGCAAAAAATGATTATTTTGATGAACTTTTAACTCGCATCCGAGATATACGAAGTAGTGAGAAAGTGTTTTGGAGGAAAGTTCTTGACATATACTCAACTAGTATTGACTATGACCCAAAAGCTGAGACTTCCGTACAGTTTTTTCAAACCATACAAAACAAGATGCATTGGGCTGCTCATGGTAATACAGCTACTGAAATAGTATATGAAAGAGCAGATGCAAATAAATCTAACATGGGTATGACATCATTTAGTGGAAATAAACCAACAAAAAGTGAAGCTAGCATCGCCAAAAATTATTTGAACGAAGAGGAACTAGAAATACTTAATAAAATTGTGAATATGTATCTTGAATTTGCGGAACTGCAGGCAAAAAGCAGAAAACAGATGTTTATGCAAGATTGGATTAAAAAACTTGATGATTTTTTACGAATCTCAGACTTTGAGGTCTTGAAGACAAAAGGGAATATTTCTCATAAACAAGCGATAAAAAAAGCAAATGAAGAGTACGAAATATATAAAGAACAAACCAAAAATGACCTCTCAAAAGTAGAAAAAGATTTCATTAAAGCTATTGACACAACTCTAAAAAGGTTAAAATAAATGACACAATTTATCCCAAAAATCTTACCACTCCAACAAACCATAGAAACAACAAAGGTTCTAAAAAAGACTATCTCTGCTAATAGAGCTTTAGCAAGGTTGAATGATGTGGCTAAAATCATTCCAAATCAAGCCATTTTGATAAACTCTTTGGTTTTGCAAGAAGCCAAAGACAGTAGTGAGATAGAAAACATCATCACAACTCACGATGAACTTTACCGTGCATCTCTAAATATTTCAGATATTACAAATGATGCTAAAGAAGTGCAGAACTACTCCAGAGCACTTTTAAAAGGTTATGATTTAGTAAAAGAAAATAGACTTCTTCTTAAAAAGTACATACTTGAGATTCAGTCTGAGTTAGAACAAAACAATGCTGGTGTTAGAAAGCAAAGTGGGACAAACCTTAAAAATGCACAAACTGGTGAAATTATTTTCACACCTCCGCAAGACTATGAAACCATTCAAGCTCTTTTGGATAATCTTGAAAAATTTATAAACGAACCAAATGATGTTGACCCTCTAGTAAACATGGCTATAATTCACTATCAGTTTGAGACTATCCATCCTTTTTATGATGGAAATGGAAGAACAGGAAGAATCATAAACATTTTATATTTGATATTAAAAGATTTATTAGATATTCCTATTTTGTATCTCAGTCGTTACATCATTCAAAACAAGAGTGACTACTATAGACTACTTCAAGAAGTTAGAACCGAAGATGCTTTAGAAGAGTGGATTTTGTATATGCTTGATGGAGTTGAGCAGACTTCTATTGAGACTATTGAACTTGTTGAAAATATATATACGTTGATGGAAGAAACAACGCAAATCTTAAAAGATAAATTGCCTAAAATCTACTCTAAAGATTTAGTTGAGATTTTATTTATGCATCCATATAC
>JAQIBW010000266.1 GCA_027858865.1 Sulfurimonas sp.
ACAAGTAGTATTAGTACAGTCAAAGAAAATACAAATCCACAATCTCTTGAATTTTTTCTAAATCTTTATATGTAGAAACAAACTCTTTTGATTGACTGGCATAAACATCCTTAGAAATATTATTTGTAGTTGCGATGAGCATCATTAAAGCTAAACCTATTCCTGTGCAAGATACAACAAAAACACTTGTAAACCACAATCGTTTGTTTTGCTTCAATTTAGCCATTAAACTATTAAACATTTTTATAAATCCAAACACTTTTTCATTCCTTTGTTAAATTAGAAGTTTCATTTTGCTAAATATTTTATTTTTAAAAAATTCTTAATTTATTAAGACAAAATAAACCCTAATGTTCTGTTAAAGCCTTATACTTTATATCTTTCATTGGTTTAAGCAAGTAATGAAGTATAGTTCTTTTGCCTGTGAGGATATTTACATTCGCTGTCATTCCGATTAGTATAGGTGAATTTTCATCAAACCTATAGTTATCAGCTTTTACTTTTATGGTGTAAAAATTTCCGCCCTTATCGTCAGTTGAGCTATCAGGAGAAATACCTATTAGTTTTCCTTTTACGAGGCCATATTTAGAAGATTCATAAGCTGTTATCTCTATGAAAACATCTTGACCTGGATATATGTACGCTCTATCTGCTGTGTTAATCTTAGCCTCTATCATCAACTCATCATCAAGAGGAGATATCTCAGCTATAGTTTCACCAGATTTTACAATACCACCAATAGTGTTATAGTTGATTTTATTTACTATTCCTTTTGTAGGACTAGTAACTCCAATCCTAGCATCTCTATCAACATCTGTTTGCATAAGCTCTTGTAATTTTTTTATCCCAACTTGCACTTCGCTGTTTTCTTGAAGTATCTCAGATCTAATGTCTAGTTTTTTAGAGTCCATTTTGTTGAAAAACTCTTGAATTTCTGTTTTTAAAACAGGGATAGTGTATCTTGTTTCTTGTAGTTGAGTGTATAGTTTTTGTTTTATAGATAGATTTTGTAGGTACTTTTCTCTAGAGATTGCACCTTTTTTGCTAAGTTCTTCTTGGATTTTCATATTTTGCTGTGATAAGTTAAATTCTATGGAGAGATTATCTAATCTTATCTCAAGCTCTTTTAGTTGAGCCTTTTTTTGGTTAAGTTGTTCTCTTAATATTGAAAGTTCTGACTCGGCTCGTCTTCTTTGAGACTTAAAAATAGCAATTTCATTGTTTACAATAAGTGGAATTTTTTCTTGCATCTGTGCATCAAAGATTAGCTCTTTTTCATCTTGAAGTAGGGCGGTAATTCTCTTTAATTTTGCCTGATATGCTATAAGTTTGATGATATTTTCTTTTTTTTCAGATATGAAATATTGATTTTTAATCCTAAATAAAACCTGTCCTTTTTCAACCACATCACCCTCAGAAACCAAAATATCAGTAATAATCCCACCCTCTAGATGCTGAAGAAGTCTAGTCTGTCCAGATGGGATAACTTTTCCAACGCCCTTAACACTCTCATCTATTTGTGCAAAATATGACCAAACTAAAAAGACACTAATAAAAACTATGATGGGAAGTACAACAAAACGGTAGTTCCACTTTTTTTCTTCTAAGTATCTATAGCTCATTATTTCTCTTTTACCGGATTTCTAAGTGAATCTAAAACTTTATCTCTAGGTCCATCAGCTACAATTTTGCCATCGCTTATGACTAATATTCTATTAACTAACTCTAAAGCTGCCAACCTATGAGTGATAACTATGAGAGTTTTGTCTGCCCCTAAACCACTGTTTAGTTTATCTATGAGCTTTTTTTCAAGCCCAATATCAAGTCCTGCGGTAGGCTCATCTAAGATTAACATAGATGGTTCTGTCGCTAAAGCACGAGCAAGTGAGACTAAATGTCTTTGACCAACCGAGAGATTAGCACCTCTTTCTCCTGCTTGCAAGGCATCGCCTTTACCTGATTTTTTTATCAAATCATCAAGTCCTACAAAGGTGATGATTTCTTGCATCTTTTCTTTACTTATGGGACGAAATAACTCTATATTTTCTTTTATACTAGCGTTAAATAAAAATGGTTCTTGGGGCATAACGCCTATATTTTGTCTGATTTCTACAGGATGTATGGTAGAGATGTCATGATTGTCTAAGTATAGAGCGCCAGAAGTTGGTTTATACATTCCCATCAGGAGGTTTAAAAGTGTACTTTTCCCAGCTCCTGTTTGACCTATGAT
>JAQIBW010000198.1 GCA_027858865.1 Sulfurimonas sp.
TCTATAAAGTATCTGAATTTCGTCTCATGTTTGTAGTAAATGCATCAAGAATCGATATTGATTTTGACACTATCAACAAACAATTAGATACAGGTGTTTTTACAAATGCCTCAGAACAAACTTCAAAACTAGATATTCAAGGTCCAAAATCAAAAGAAATTCTACAAGAGTTAGTGCCTTTTGATTTAGATGAATTAGAATTTTTTAGTTTTGCAGAAACATCTATCATGGACAGTTTTGCAATTGTAAGCAGAACTGGTTATACAGGCGAGCTTGGATATGAGCTTTACCTTGATAATAAAGTTGCTCCTTTAGTGTGGGATAAACTTATAAAAAGAGGTGCAATTCCCGCTGGACTTGGCGCACGTGATGTTCTTCGTTTAGAAGTGGGTTATAGTTTATACGGGCAAGAATTAGATGAAAATACAACTCCAATCGAAGCAGGTGTTGGATTTTTTGTAAAATATGACAAACATTTTACAGGTAAAAATGCTCTTTTAAAACAAAAAGAAGAAGGTGCTCCAAGAAAAGCAATCGCAATCACAACAAACTCAAAGAGAGCACCAAGACATGGTATGGAAATTTTTCAAGACGGGCAAAAAATTGGAGTTATAACAAGTGGAACTTTTTCACCATCAATCAATTGTGGTGTTGGTATTGGGTCAGTTGATGTTAAACTGTTTGATAAAAATCAACCACTAGAGATAAAAAACGAAAGAGGAAGTATCCCTATTTTCTTATCGAAACTTCCGTTTTACAGTAAAAAATAGCAATAGAGGGAGAGGCTACTTTGTACCCAAAGTTACCTCTTTTCAAAAACCAAATCAATAAGGAATTATAATGAAAAGGTACAGTAACGAGCATGAATGGTCAACTCTAGAGGGTGATATAGCAACTGTAGGTTTATCAGAATATGCAGTTGAACAACTTGGTGATATTACTTTTGTTGAACTTCCAGAAATCGGAACTATTGCTGATCAAGATGACAGTATTGCATTTATAGAGTCTGTTAAAGCTGCTTCAGATATATATACTCCACTTGGAGGAGAAGTTGTTGAAGTAAATATACAACTTGATGACACACCTGAACTTATAAATGAAGATGCTGAAGGTACTTGGATAATGAAGATAAAAGTAAGTGATGCAAGCGAATTTGAAACTCTTATGGACGAAGCAGCTTATAAAGCATATATCGAAACACTGTAATGCCTTATACTCCTCATACTCCGCAAGATGTGCAAAAGATGACTGCACAGATAGGGATAAAAGATGAGTCTGAACTCTTTGCTTCTATTCCTATGGAACTTAGAGCTAAAAGTTTTGATTTGCCAGAAGGTCTTAGTGAGTTTGAAGTTTTTGAAAACTTTAAAGAGTTTGCAAATCAAAATGATACTTCAAAAGTCAGCTTTTTAGGTGGCGGTTACTATGACCACATTATACCAACTGCAGTAGATGCTCTATCAAGCCGTTCAGAATTTTACACTGCATATACTCCATATCAAGCAGAAGCCTCTCAGGGAACACTGCAAGTTTTATATGAATACCAAAGTATGATTTGTGAACTTACTGGTATGGAAGCTACAAACGCTTCTATGTATGATGGGGGAACCGCTATGGCGGAAGCTTCTCTTATGGCTGTTCGTATCTGTAAAAAAAGAAAAAAAATTATCGTAGATAGCGGCGTAAATCCTATTTATATAAAAATTTTAAAAACATATCTTGCTTACCATGAACTTGAAGTTATCACTCTACATGTAAAGGGTGATGGAACTGATTCAGATGAACTTTTAGGAATGATAGATGAAAGCATAGCTGGATATATATTTCAAAATCCAAACTTTTTTGGCTCAATTGAAGATTTCAGTGAAATCATAAAAGCTCTTCATGATGTAAAAGCACTAGCTATTATGAGTTCATATCCAATCGCGCTGGGACTTATAAAAAGTGCTGGTGAAGTTGACGCTGATATCTACTGTGCGGATGGTCAAAGTCTTGGTAATTACTTAGGATTTGGTGGACCTTCTTTTGGAATGCTCGCTTGTAAAGAACAGTATATTAGAAATCTTCCTGGAAGAATTGTTGGAATGACTGAAGATAGAGAGGGGAAACGTGCATATGTTTTAACTCTTCAAGCAAGAGAGCAACATATACGCCGAGACAGAGCAACATCAAACATATGTTCCAACCAAAATCTCATGGCACTTCGTGCAACTATATTTTTGTCACTTCTCGGACGTGAGGGTTTTGAGAGTCTTGCACTTCAAAACTATAACAAATCAGAGTATTTAAAAGCTGAGTTATCAAAACTAGAAAACTTAAAAATATACAATCAAAATCCAACTTTTAATGAGTTTGTTATAGAACTTCCTATAAGTGCGGGAGAGTTCATAGACAAGATGGAAGAAAAAGGCTTTTTTGCAGGTCTTAAACTGGATAACTTATATGAAAATTTCCCAAATAGAGTTTTAGTAAGCACAACAGAGAAAAGAACAAAAGCTCAGATTGACAGCTTTGTAACTTG
>JAQIBW010000231.1 GCA_027858865.1 Sulfurimonas sp.
CCAAGTTTTAAGTTTGTAAAACGTCTAGAAAACGTAGAAGAGTTTGCAAGTGAAGATGAAGAAAAAAGTTTAAAAAATTTAATATTTCAAAGACAAATAACAGGTAATTAACAGTATAATCACATTCTATAATACATTTTTGGGTATAAATAATGATGAAAATTGATGAAAATAATTTTGAAGTAAGAAAAGAATTGATGCGCATCGCATCTTCAAATCTTCTTCCGTCATCTTTTGCTGTATTGGTAAATGCCTTCATTATAACGATAGCATTTTGGAATATAGCCGATAAAGCGCTTTTGTCTATATGGATGTTGTCCGTTTCTCTCATATTTCTAGTTAGAAATATCAAAGTAAGACTATATCTCAAAAATATTGAAAAATTTTCACTTCATTCTCCAGAAAACCTCTTCAAAAACTTAGCTTTGCTAACCGCATTGATTATGGGTGTAGGTATTTCGTATATCTTACCTCAGGACAAACCGTTTCATCAAGCTTTTTTAACAATGATAATGGCAGGTTTATCAGCCGGTATAGTTATGAGTTTATCAGTATATAAAGATCTTGCAAAAAATTATTTAATAATTTTTCTACTGCCTTTTATCTATTCTATGTACAGTCTTGGCTCTGACTTGCACATACTTATGTCAATTTTAATAACTCTTTTTTTGCTTTTACTGATCTCGTTTTCAAAAAAATATCATAAAAGTATTGTAGAAGTTATAACCTCGAAATTACTCATAGAGAAGTCGGAAAAAGAGCTAAAACTTTCTCAAAATCATTTTTACACTATCTTTAAACAGGCACCAGTAGGCGTTTTAACATATGACAATAATTTAATTATTCAAGAATTAAATCAGGAACTTTGTTCTTTACTTAATGTTCCATCAGAAAAATTGATTAATATGGATTTAAAACAACTTCCAGACCAATCTTTACGACCGGCAATGGATGCAACTTTAAAAGGTGAAAACGGCTTTTATGAAGGAAGTTATCACACAAAGATTTTAGGTTTAGATCTTTGGCTAAAAATGCAGACTGTTCCTATGTATGATGCCGATAATAATATCAAAGGCGGACTTGCTATAGTTGAAGATATTACAGGACGTATTGAAGCAGAAAATAAAATTCGTCATCAAGCTTTTTATGACCATCTCACAGGTCTTGCAAACCGTTTAACTTTTAATGAACGCCTGGAAAGTGAGCTTGCAAGACTCTCAAGACATAACCGCTATGGAGCTGTACTTTTTATAGACCTTGACAATTTTAAAACTATTAACGACTCTCTGGGACATCATATAGGTGATGAAGTTCTTAAAATGTTTGCCTCAAGAGCATCTAGCATTATACGAAAAGAAGACACTGTTGCAAGATTAGGCGGTGATGAGTTTGTTATCTTGTTATCTGAATTAAGTGATAATGAACTTCATGCAACGGAGTATTCACATCATGTAGCTAAAAAACTACATAATTTAGTGAAAAAAACTATCGAGGTTGAACAACACTCTCTGCACGTTACCCTAAGCATCGGGATAACGACCGTTTCTTCACAATACAAAAACGTAAATGACATTTTAAAACATGCCGATATTGCTATGTACAAAGCAAAACAATCAGGTCGAAACACTACATGCATCTTTGAACAAAGCATGAGCAAAAAGATTGAAGAGCAACTGATGCTAGATAATGAACTCCGTCGGGCTCTAAAACTCAATCAGTTTGAACTCTACTACCAACCTATAGTTGAAATTAAAAATTCTGAGATTAATTCCTGTGAGGCATTGATAAGATGGAACCACCCTACACGCGGTTTAATTTATCCGGATAATTTTATACCTTTTGCAGAAGAAAGCGATCTGATTGTTTTTATAGGAGATTGGGTTATTGAAAATGCCTGTATAGATTATAAAAAACTCCAAAACAGCGTAAAAATAATATCAATAAATATAAGCTCTAAACAGTTCAATCAAGAAAATTTTGTGCAAAATATTCTAAAAATAATAAAAAAATACAACATTGATCCATCTGCATTTAAACTCGAACTTACAGAATCTGTAGCTATTAATAATCTTTCAAGTACCATAGAAAAAATGAATCTCTTAAAATCATATGGATTTACTATTGCAATGGATGATTTTGGTACCGGCTATTCATCTCTTTCATATCTGAAAAATTTACCATTTGATTCTCTTAAGATAGACCGTAGTTTTATTCAGCACGCTTTAGATAATCAAGATGATGCTTCTTTGGTAAAAACTATTTTAACTATTTCAAAGCAGTTTAAATTTGATGTAATTGCAGAAGGTGTAGAAACTAAAGAACACGTTGAGTTCCTAAGACTCTTAAATTGTGAGTACTACCAAGGATTTATTACATCCAAAGCAGTACCTGCCAATAAGTTTGAAAGATTAATCACAAAAGTCAGCTAAAACTCCACTTTTAAGCGCCTGATATGTGT
>JAQIBW010000100.1 GCA_027858865.1 Sulfurimonas sp.
TTGTTGATAAATAGCTGTTTAGACTCTATTCGTTTTTGTCTATACTCAGTTATGGCAGATGTTAAACGAGGAAGTGATAGCTCAGCTGCTTCTATATCATTTTCAATACCATTAGCTTCTCTTTTTAGTTGCAGAAAATCAACTTTTGACTTTACCCCTTCTCTTACCATAGGAGCAGTCATACTGATTTCTTCTGAAACATATTCAAGCGATTTTCTTAAAGATTCAACTCTTGCTTTTGCTTCCTTATACTCTTGTTTTCGCTGTTCTATCTGTTGTACTATAGAGTTGTCTTTAGCCATAAATTCTAATTTATTGGAATCATAAAGCTCTTTTGCCAACCTTGTCTGTTGTTTTAGTTCAGGGAAATCTGTCTTTATTTCTTTAAACTCTAGTTGATTGGCTTCAGCATAAAGTCTTATTCTTATAGCTTTAAGTTCATGAAATTTCATCTCGTTTGTTTTAGATGAAGAGGTCGATTTTGCATTATTTATCTTTAGTATAATTTGACCACGTTTAACAGTTTCTCCCTCTTTTATTAAGATAGATTCGACAATACCACCTTCAAGATTCTGGATAACTTGATTTTGTCCATAAGGAATAACATCTCCATCACCTCTAGGTATCTCATCTATCTCAGCTAAAGAACCCCAAACTATAAAAAGAAATATAGTAACTAGCCATATTTTAATGACTTTACTAACTCTTGATGGTGTTTGTTCTAAAATAGCCGAACTCAGGCTATTCATAAAGTCGTAGTCTTTTTCCGTATATTCTACAGGCTTATTTGTTTTTTTCAATGTTTTTACCTCCGCCTTGTAGTTGTTTCAATGCTTCTTCTTTTGGAGCATCTATAAATATTTTGCCCTCATTCATTACTATGATTCTTTCTACAATTTTTAGTAGAGTCATTTTTTGAGTCACAAGTATAGAAGTAGAACCTTTTAGATTTATTGCTAAACTGTCAAGCAGTTTTGATTCTGTGATTTGATCCATAGCATTACTAGGTTCATCCATTAGCATTATAGGAGTATCTAAAAGAAAAGCTCTAGCAATACCGATACTTTGTCTTTGTCCACCTGAGAGTCCTAAACCTCTCTCCCCAATTGGCATCTCATAGCCTTTTGGATGTTTTTTGATAAATTCAGAAGCACCACTGATATGTGCAGCACGTATCATCTGGACATCACTCGCATGGGTAGCTCTGTATGTAATGTTGTCTTTAACAGTTCCACGAAATAGCATAATATCTTGAGAAACATAACTCATGTGTTTTCTAAGGTCAGCTGGGTCTATCTGTTTGATATCTATACCGTCTATCAGAATCTGACCAGAGTCTGGCTCATAAAGACCAAGAATAAGTTTTTGAATAGTACTTTTACCAGAACCAATTCTACCAATGATAGCTACATGTTCACCCGGTTTTAGAATAAATGAGATATTTTTAAGTGCCGGAACATCAGTATTAGGGTAAGAAAAACACACATCAACAAACTCTATATGTCCGCTAAAATCAGGTCTCTCAACAAACTTTTTACCAGCAGGTCTTTCACTTGGTTGAGAGATGATATCATTTAGTGTTTCATAAGAAGTCTTAGTGTCTTCGTAGTTAGTAAGTAGTGCTGCAACTTGTCCCATCGGAGCTAGAGTTCTTGAAGTAAGAATAACGATAGCAATTAGTCCACCCATAGAGAGTTCAAACTCTTGGATAAGATAAACACCATAAACTATAATCATTACTGTATTTAACTGGATAAAAAGTTGAGTTATCGTAGGAATAGATGATGACAAAAGACGCGATTTAAGACTTTTGCCTGCTATCTCGCCTGTTGATTCTTCCCACTTCCACTGTACTTGATTTAGTGTACCTAGAGTTTTTAAAGTTTCTATGTTATTGAGTGTTTCTATAAGAATAGAACTCTTTTTCGCACTAGCTTCATGTGTACTCTCAATACTTTTGCGAAGAGGTTTTTTAATAATTATTGCATAAAGAAGGATTAAAAACATTGTTATTATAGGAATAGCAACGATGCTTCCTCCTATATAGCCGATTACAGCTAAAAATATAATAGCAAAAGGCAGATCTATTACAGCAGCCATAGTAGCATTTGTTAAAAAGCCTCTAATAGAGTCAAAGTCTTTTAGATTACTAGAAAATGATCCTACAGATGCTGGATGATGAGCCATTTTTAAGTCTAATACTTTTTCAAAAATGATAGATGACATGATAATATCACTTTTTTTGGCAGCACTTTCAAGGAGATAGGTTCTTGTAAACTTTAAAAATGTGTCGATGATATATATGATACTTACACCAATAGCAAAGACCCAAAGTGTTTCGATGGCATTGTTTGGTACAACTCTGTCATAAACGTTCATTGTAAATAGTGGAGATGCCAGAACAAAAAGATTTATAAGAAGTGAAG
>JAQIBW010000051.1 GCA_027858865.1 Sulfurimonas sp.
GTGATTTTTCTTGTTTGAATAAGCGTTAAAGCTTCAAACAATTCATCTAAGGTTCCATATCCACCTGGAAATATAACATAAGCCATTGAATATTTTACTAACATTACTTTTCTTGAGAAAAAATAATCAAAACTCAACTCTTTTGTTGTGTAAAGATTTGGAGTTTGTTCAAATTCAAGATCTATATTTAGACCTATAGATTCAACATCCTTATGTTTGTGAGCACCTCTATTTGCACCTTCCATAATACCAGGACCACCACCTGTCATTATATTGAATCCTTTAGAAGCTAACATTGATCCTAATTTTTGTGCTTTTTTATAGTTTGTGTCATTTTTTTTTGTTCTTGCACTACCAAAAATCGTTACTGTAGGTCCTAGCTCCCCTAGTTCATCATATCCTTTTACAAAATCCGCCAATATTCTAAAAGCGCTCCAAGCATCAGATGATTTTATGTCTTTTATATACTTTCTTGTTAACTCGTTTTTTTTTGATTCCATCTTATGCCTTAAGTTGAGTTAATCTCTCTCTTTTTGATCCGATAGAAGTAATTTGAACACCAAAGTTACCATCTACGATTACAACTTCACCTTGTGCTATAACATTATTATCTACCAAAATATCCAAAGGATCGTTTGCTAGCTGATTTAACTCAATAACTGAACCAATATCCATATTTAAAACATCTTTTAGAAGCATCTTTTTCTTACCAATTCTTACCCTAACTGGCAGTTTTACATCCATAATGAGCGAGATATTATTCATCTCTTCACCACTTAATTTAACATCAGAAGTATAAGAACCACCCATTGAAGGCACACTTGATGACATACTCTCGTTGCTTTCTACTTTACTCTTACCTTCTAAAGCATTATTAAGCTTTTCATCCAAAATAAATATAAACAGAGAACTTAGTTCACCTATAATAAATTTATAAACGTACATCTTAGAGTATTCTTCTAGACTTACTTCTGCATCGTCTCCAATAAGTTCTATACTGTCTATTTTAAATGACAAAACTGGTATCTCTTTTTGTGCAGAAAGCGAATTACCAATAGCACCAAAAATATTTGATATTATCTCTTTTGAAGCGTCCAAGTCATCATCGCTAACATCATCTCTGTCACTTGCATCTTCACCCATCATCATATCTGATAGAGATGCAGCTAGATTTGGAGTAAGGGCAACCATAGCAGTGGCATCCACATCACCACTAATACTTAGTTTAGCAAGTACTATGGGAGGAATAATATTTGATATAATACTTAACTCTTGTTTCTCTTTTAGCTCTAGTGTTGGGGCTTGTCCTACTAGTGCTTCTACTGTACCAACTGTCTCATCTTCAAATAGTTTCATAAAATCATTCATCTATTTATTCCTTAATTCTTATCATTAACTATATCTTGAACCCCTGAGATTTTATCATGTCTCATATTTTCAAAGTTCTCTAATGCCCGTTTAACAGCATCTTTTTCTGTATCTATTACTTCTGAAACTAGTATAGATTTTCTAAATCTTCGCAGTCCTATTTCACCACGAAATCTCTCTTTACCATCTATGCTAACTGTTACAATATCATCAGCTGCGCTAGATAGTCTTACAACATCACCAATCTGTAAGTCTAAAACATCTCTCATTGTAAGTTCAGCGTTACCAAGGTTAGCTTCTACATTTACCTTCGCACCACCAAGTAAAACTTGTAGTTCGGTATTTCTACTTTTTTTAGAACTTGTCTCATTAAGCATAAGATCTCTACTTGCCAACTTTGGAAGTATCGGTTCTAGAGATATAACTGGATAACAAATATTCATCATACCAGAACTATGCCCGATAATAATTTCCATTACAACCATAACAACAATCTCATTTTGTGCAACAATTTGAACAACATTAGGGCTTGATTCTTTAGATTCTACTGTAGGATAAACTTCCATAACAGGACCCCAAGCCTCTTTTAGTGTACTCATCATTACACGTAAAATCGTCTCAAAAAGACTTAACTCAATATCGGAGAACTCCCTACTTGCGTCAAAAGGCTCACCCTTTCCACCTAAGAGACGATCTAACATAGGAAAAGCGATAGATGGATTTATCTCTATTACACCACTTCCTTCTAAAGGTTTTACTGAAAAAACATTAAAACTCGTTGGGTTGGGTAGAGACATAAGGAACTCACCATAAGTCATCTGATCAACTGAATGTAATTGAATCTCAACGATTGAACGCATAATAGAAGATATCTGAGATGCAAGTGAACGTGCCATTTTATCATGAACACCACGAAATGCGCGTAACTGCTCTTTTGAAACTCTATTAGGTCTTTTAAAGTCGTAAAGTGTTACTTGTCTTTGAGGGAGTAAATTGTCATCTGAACTCTCTAAGACATCATCACCTTCATCTTCAACAACGTCAAGTAGTGCGTCAATCTCTTCTTGTGAAAGTATATCTGCCATATTACGCCCCTACACTTTCTTTAATTTTATGAATAACAGATTTATGAATCTGTGAAATTCTAGACTCAGTAATATCTAAAATTTCACTTATCTCTCTAAGGGTTAACTCTTCAAAGTAGTAAAACTGAATAATCAACTGTTCCCTTTCATTATACCCTGATAGAACTTTTTTAATTACAGCCACAAGTTCTTCTTTTTCAATAAGAGCTAAAGCTGCACCTTCATCACCGACCTGAAGTTGATCGTGTAGCGGCATAACTGTGTAAATAGTAGATGCTATTCTAGCATCGTGGACTTTTTCTACCGTCTCATCAAGCATCTCTGCTAACTGTTCGTCAGTTGGTTCTTCTTCATTGGTTAACCTATGCTCTTCTACTGCATAGTCTATAGCTTTCACAAGTTTTCTACTCGCACGAGATAAAATATCTAAACTTCTTAAGTAGTCTAGCATTGCCCCATAAACTCTTTTCTTGGCATATCCCCAGAAAGAGTCGTTTAATTTCTCATCATATCTTCTAGCTAATTTTATAAGTTCTTCTGTACCTATAGCTGATAGGTCCATAGAATCAATAGAACTGGGAAGTCTTTCTTTTAGTCTAAAAGCCATAGCTTTTACTGCAGGTAAATACTGAATAGCTAGTTCATCTTCTTTATGTTTGACATCTTGCGTATATGCAGAAATCATGATTTTTGTCCTGACATCTCTTGAGAATTCATTTTTATTGCAGCATCTGTAATTTTATATACAGAGTCAATAAGCTTCTCTCTTTTATTTATCTCTTTTACAAAAAGATCTAGCTCTTTTTCATGTGCTTCTTTAGGAAAGAAATAAGATTTTACAGTAAGTGTTCTAAAATACAACGCAATAATGACATGAGAAAAAAGATAAAAAAATGTAGTTATAAGAAAGGTATACGTGAGCAAACCCACAGCATCAAAAGACTTTAATACACCGAAAATTATTCCGATAAAAAAGCCCTGAACTGTAAAAAAATATACAAAGTTTTCACCTAACATCCATGTACCCCAAAAATAGACTTTAAAAATGTCCCATTAAGCGTTTAAATAGCCCTGTTAATCCACTCTCATTTGGATTAACTAGCATATTTCGTTCCAATCTACCCGCAATCTTGCTTGCTATAGCCATTATATCAACATGAGGTTGAGAGTTTGGATAAGAAACACTAAAAAGAGCTCTTCTCTTAACCGAAGAGCTTACTTTTACATCACTATTGATTTTACCAATTAGTTGTAAATCTAATTTATCTCCAATATTTGCTAAAGCAACTTTACGAATTTTCTCAAAAACGGCTTCAGCTTCTTTTTCATTTTTCACTTGATTCATAATTAAACCAATATCATTTCTCAAAGCAGCAACAGTTTTTATGGTCGCATACGCATCTGTAATAGCCGCCGGATCTGGTACAGTTACAACTATAACGTCATCTGCAGCATTTAAAAACATCTGAATATGTTCACCAATTCCTGCACCTGTATCTATAATCATTACATCAAGCTTATCAAGAATCTGCGCTTCTTCCATAAATCTTTTAAAAAGTGCAGCATCTGAATATTTTAGTATCTCACTACCACTTTCTCCTGGAATCAAGATAAGATTCCTAGTTATTGGAATAAGAATATCACTAACACTAGCTTCACCCTTTAGTACATGCAGAATATTTTTTTTAATCTTAACATTAAACATTACGTCTAGATTGGCTAATCCTATATCCGCATCAAAAATACCAACATTCAGACCACTTTGAGACAAAACATACGCTAGGTTTGAGCTGATTGTACTCTTACCTACTCCACCTTTTCCACTCGTAATAGCAACAAATCTAGTTTTCTTAGATTTCTTTTGTGAGTTTGAAGCTATAAGTTCTTCTAGTTTCTCAGCTTGATGCCCCATCATGCTTTACTCCTATTGAACCCGTTAAGTAGACAATCTACTAAAAAATCACTACTTGCACATACTAAATCTTCTGGGACTTCTTGCCCTACAGAAAAGTAACTTATAGGACTTTTTGTCTCATACGCAAGTGAAAAAATATTTCCAAAACCCATAGTCTCATCAAGTTTTGTAAACATTACTGTATCTACATTTAGTGTAGAAAAATTTTCATAAGTTACCTTAAGATCTTCATACTTAATAGAACTCGGCATTACTAAAACTACATCTACATTGTACTCAGTGTCATTAGCTTCTAAGCACTCATAAATTTTCTCTATCTTATTTTTATCATATGGGCTAGAACCCATAGTATCTATAAGAATATAGTCACAATATCTAAGAGAGTTTAGAGCAGTTGAAAATTCTGGAGGATCTACTACAGTTTCAATTCCGAGTTTCATCATTCTAGCATACTGCATTAACTGCTCAACTGCACCAATTCGGTAAGTATCTAAAACTACAAGTCCCACTTTATACTTCTTTTGCATCAGATATGAATATCTAGCTGCAAGTTTAGCTATAGAAGTTGTTTTACCTACTCCAGTAGGACCAACTAGCATGATAACTTTTTTAGTCCCTGGGGCAGGAACACTCTCTCTTCTGATTGGGATCATTTTTCTAAGAAGAGTTTGAAAATATCTTTTTACCGTTGATGAGTTTTCTCTCATCTTATGAGGCATATGCTCCAAAGTCATTCGCATTATGCC
This sequence comes from Sulfurimonas sp., assembly GCA_027858865.1. Taxonomy (GTDB): domain Bacteria; phylum Campylobacterota; class Campylobacteria; order Campylobacterales; family Sulfurimonadaceae; genus Sulfurimonas. The sequence continues at coordinate 5,115 of JAQIBW010000051.1, forward strand.
ATCAAGATGATCTCTATCCATACCACTCTGAGATGCAAGTCTATATATCTCAGCAAACTCTGATGGGATTTGACTTTCTAAGTCAGGTGATTTTTCATCCCAAAACATATTTTGGATTAGTTTTACTTTGTCACCAAGTTTATTTATCTCTGATTTTATCTCTTTTAATTCTTTTGGCTCATACGTACTTGGGGTTTTTTTAGCAACACCATATTCATAAAGAGGGTCTGTAACATTTGCTATTTCAGATATCTGTGCAGCAGCACTGGAAATATCATAAAGGACATCTGCACTCTCTTGTCTTAATGGTTTTTGTTTATCTAGTGGCTTTGGTTTGCTTGGATAACTAGAGTGAATGTCATTACCGTCTATACCAATAACAATCTCATAAAGTGCTTCTCTACCAAGTGCCTTCTTCTGAATCTCACGAGTCTCAATAAGCATACCGTCATCACCTATCTCAAGCTTAGCTTTTTTTAGAGCTTCAGAAGGGGTACGGCCCGTAAATGTAAGTATCTTCATCTATTTATATCCATCAATGGAATCATTACACTCTCTCTCTCAAACCAACTTGCATGTGGTACGGTAAGTCTATCTGTTTTCATAAATATACTATCAAAAAAGATGATATCCAAATCTAAAGTCCTTGGAGCATTTGCAAAACTTCGTTTGCGTGCAAATTTTTTCTCTACTCTGTGTAGGTACCCCAAAAAAGCTAACGGTTGCATGCTTACTTGAAGTACAATAATTGAATTTAAAAAATCATCTTGGTCTATAAAACCAAATGGAGGATTTTTCAAAATCAATGACGTTTGTAAAAGTTCAACTCTTTTATCTCTTTTGAAAAATATAAAAAGATGCTCAAACCTTCGTTTAACATCGCCAATATTACCGCCTATACCAACTGTAACTCTATAACGATGAGAACTTTTGGATCTGTTTACAGACCCAAAATGTAAGCCTTTAAAGGTGGTTAAACTCTCATTAAGCCTACGCTTTATATACATGATTACTTAGCTGCTGGCTCTTGTTGTTGCTTTTGCATCTCTTTAGCTGCTTGCATTTCACTCATAATCTGTAACATACCAACCATTGCTAAGTGGTAACCAAAAGGACCAAAACCAACAACAGATGATGTACAAACAGGTGCAATCATATTTTCTTTTCTAAATTCTTCGCGACGGTGAATATTACTAATATGAACTTCTATCGCAGGAAGACTAACTGCTGAGATAGCATCTCTTATAGCTATCGAAGTATGAGTATATGCGGCAGCATTAATAATAATACCATCAGCATCTCCATAACACTCTTGAACTTTATCTACAATCTCACCCTCTAGATTACTTTGAAAAAATTCAATCTCTATGTTGTTTTGAGTTGCAAATTCTTTCATTTGAGCGTGAATCTGCTCCAATTTCATTGGACCATATATATTTTGTTCACGAACACCAAGCATATTTAAGTTTGGACCCTGGATAACTACTACTTTCATTTCTTACCTTTTTTGTAAATATTAAAACTTTTAAGGAGATATTTTATCTAAAGTAATATTAAAAAGAGTTACACAAAATCAATACTCATCTTTTTTCTCTACTAAGTTTTCACAATCCATAATCATGTCATAAAGATCAATATCTCTGCCAGAAAGAGTGCTTACAATTTTTCCAGTAGCGTCTACAAATATAAAAGCTTCTGATTCATGAAATTTCTTGCTCATATATTTTGAAAAAATAACATATTCAGCACTCTCTAAATCAGACACAGCTTTTGCTATATGTTTA
>JAQIBW010000259.1 GCA_027858865.1 Sulfurimonas sp.
CCGTCTTTACTGGACATAACTGAAAAGATTCGTTCTAATCATGTACGTGGTCCAATTTTACTTAGGTTTCCTCATCTTATTAAAAAACAGATTAGAACTCTCTACTCCTACTTTGATAAAGCTATTAAAGCCAACAACTACCAAGGTAGTTTTAATGCTGTTTTTCCATTAAAAGTAAATCAGTTTCCATACGCGGTAGAAGCTATTACATCTCAAGGAGTAAAGTTCAATTATGGACTTGAAGCAGGGAGTAAAGCAGAACTCGTACTGGCAATGAGTAAAACTAACTTAGGCTCTAACATAACAGTAAACGGATTTAAAGATAAAGAGATGATAACTCTCGGGTTTATAGCAGCTCAAAGCGGACATACTATAACACTTACAATAGAGGGACTTGGAGAGCTTGAAACTATTATAGAAGTAGCAAAAGAGTGCAATCTAAAAATACCTAACATTGGCATACGAGTTAGACTGCATAGTGCAGGAAGTGGCATCTGGGCAAAGAGTGGAGGTATGGATGCTAAGTTTGGCTTAACATCAACAGAAATCATTGAAGCTATGACTCTTCTCTCTAGAGAAGATATGTTAGATAACTTGACAATGATTCACTTTCACATAGGTTCTCAAATGTCAGATATTGCACCACTAAAGAGAGCTCTTCGTGAGGCTGGAAATATATATGCAGAACTTAGGAAAATGGGCGCTAAAGAGCTAAATAATATCAATATCGGTGGTGGTTTAGCTGTGGAGTATGATCAACATACTCACTCAACCTCTAGAAACTACTCTATAGATGAGTTTTCAAGCAGTGTTGTTTTTTTACTTGGTGAAATAATGAACGCTAAAAATGTTAAGCATCCAAATATATTTACAGAGTCTGGAAGATTTATTGCAGCATCTCACGCTGTACTTATTACACCTGTTTTAGAACTTTTTTCTCAAGATTATCAAGAAAAGCTTCTTAACTTTAAAAAGGTAAATCCTCCAATACTCCAAGAACTTATTGAGTTAAACAAACTTCTTAGCAACCAAAACTGTATAGAATATCTTCACGATGCACTAGATCATATGGAATCACTTCTTACTCTTTTTGATTTAGGTTATATTGATCTTCAAGATAGATCTAATGCTGAGATATTAGTTCATAGTATTATGAAAAAAGCTCTATATCTAAAATCTGCAAACCCTACGGATGAGCTAGAACAGTTACAGGTAAAACTACAAGAAAGGTATTTGATTAACGCTTCCATATTTCAAAGTTTGCCTGACTATTGGGGATTAAACCAACATTTTCCTGCAATGCCTATTCATCATTTAAACTCTACTCCACTCAGAGCGGCATCGTTATGGGATATCACTTGTGATAGTGATGGAGAGATAGGTTTTAACCCGGAAAAACCACTATATCTGCACGATATAAATGTGGATGAAGAAGATTATTTCTTAGGGTTCTTTAACGTTGGTGCTTATCAAGAAACTCTTGGAATGAATCATAACCTGTTCACTCACCCCAATGAATATACAATTAAAATAGATGATGACAAATATACTATTACTAATGAAGTTGAATCAAAAAGTATTTTGAGTATATTAGAATCAATAGGTTATAACAAGCAAAATATATTAGAAAAACTTAAAAAAGACTTGCTTATTAGTGATTTTATCACAGAACAAGAAAAAAATGATACACTTGCAAAACTTGAAACTTTCGTAGAGCAAAATGGCTATCTACGAACAACAAACTAAGGGGAACAATGGGAATTTATGCTGAGATAAAAGAAGACTTTTCAAATGCTTCCAAGAATTATCCTGCCCTAATCTCGCGAATTGACTTTCTTTTTAACTATCCTGGTGTGTGGGCAATTGCTTGGTACAGGATAGCACACAAACTTCATAAGGCAAATTTTAAACGATTAGCAAGAACGATTATGGGCTTTACTCAAATAATGACAAATATAGATATCCACCCTGCTGCTATAATTGGTAAAAGAGTTTTTATAGATCATGGAACAGGTGTTGTTATTGGTGAGACTACTATCATTGAAGATGATGTATTGATATATCAGGGAGTTACACTTGGAGGAGTATCTTTAACGCAAGGAAAACGTCACCCTACTATCAAAAAAGGTGCGGTTCTAGGCGCAGGTGCTAAAGTTCTTGGTAATATCACTATTGGTGAATATACAAAGATTGGTGCTAATTCGGTTGTTGTCAGAGAAGTTCCAGACTGCTCAACGGCCATAGGTGTTCCTGCACATGTTATTGCCAAAGGAAGATGTAAAGATCCTTTTATGCATAATATGCTTCCAGATATCAATAAAGAAATGTTTGAGTACCTACTTAAAAGGGTTGCAATTTTAGAGCACATACTAGTTGAAGACAACAAAAATGTTCTTGAAGAAGATTTAGAGTTAGAAAATATCTACGAATCTTTCATTAAAGCTATGAAAAGTTAAAACCAAAACTACTTATATAAACTAATATATATTATTTTTTTAGTATAATGTCACCAATACTATATTGGAGGCTTTTATGCTAACTGACCGCGTTAACACACTATCTGAATCTATTACAATTGCTATTACAACTTTAGCACAGGAATTAAAAGCAGAAGGAAAAGACATCCTTAGTTTTTCTGCAGGAGAACCTGACTTTAACACACCTCAGGTAATCAAAGATGCTGCTATCGAAGCAATAAACGAAGGTTTTACCAAGTACACAGCCGTTGATGGTATTGTTGAACTGAGAGTTGCTATTGCTGCAAAACTAAAAAGAGATAATGGCCTGACTTATGCTCCAAACCAGATTATGGTCAATAATGGTGCTAAACACTCTCTTTTTAATCTTTTTTCAGCAACTATCCAAGATGGCGCTGAAGTTATTATCCCTTCTCCTTACTGGGTTACTTACCCTGAGATAGTTAAGTACTGTGGTGGTAAAGTAGTAGAGATTGAGACTTCTGATGAAACTTCTTTTAAGATAACTCCTGAGCAATTAAGAGAAGCTATAACATTCAAGACTAAGATGCTAATACTAACAACTCCATCAAACCCAACTGGTTCTATATACACAAAAGAAGAGCTTACCCAGCTTGGAAAAGTTTTAGAAGGAACTGACATTATCGTAGCATCTGATGAGATGTATGAAAAACTTACTTATAAAGGTACATTTACTTCATGTGCCGCTGTAAGTGAAGATATGTATAAAAGAACTGTAACAATCAACGGTCTCAGTAAATCAGTAGCAATGACTGGTTGGAGATTTGGTTATATGGCAGCTGCAGATACAGAGCTTATTAAAGCTACTAAAAAACTACAGAGTCAAAGTACTTCAAATATTAATACAATCACTCAAAAAGCTGCGATACCAGGTCTAGATGGTAGAGCAGATGCTGATATAGCAATGATGAGAGAAGCATTTATAAAACGTAGAGATGAAGCTGTTAAACTTATCAATGAGATTGATGGACTAAGTGTATCTAGTCCGGATGGAGCTTTCTATCTATTTGTAAACATTAAAGAAGTAAGTTCTGATTCACTTAATTTTGCTAAAGAATTATTAGATAAACATCTTGTTGCTGTAGTTCCGGGTGTTGCTTTTGGTAGTGAAGATTACTTTAGAATGAGTTTTGCAACTGATATTGATACTATTTGTGATGGTATTTCAAGAATTGCAAAGTTTGTAGGTGAGTTAAAAAGTAGAGCTTAAAGTAGGTTTATCCTACTTTAAAGCTTTAAGTGCTTCGATAACTTCATCTAAGTTTTCAAGGGGAAGATGTACTTTCCACTCAGGAGCATCTATGTTTCCAGATAAAGAAATACCAATACTAGCTACAGTATGACTATCTTTTCCATATGGTTCTTCCAGTTTTGCTACCGAAATAACACCTTTTTTAGTTCCACTAAGTGCAATTATTTTTGACATTTTAAATCCTTTTTGTCATTATTTTAATAGTCTAGCTATTTTAACCTGAAGCGTCAGCCATAGCTTGTGCTCCATTAACGGAAACCCAGAATAAGTTTTACCACTCTGTGTAATATTTTTAGTTACACCACTTCTTGCAGCAAATGTCGAAAATGGTGCAATATCTAAGTGCCCTGCAAATGCCGACTGTCCACCAACCACCACATTACGTCCTAGCTTAGTTGAACCAGCACTACCTGACTGCGCAACAAATACTGAATATTCGCCTATCTCACAATTATGTCCTATTTGAACAAGGTTATCTATGCGAACACCTTTTTTGATAAGGGTAGATCCAAATACAGCACGGTCAACACTTACATTACTTCCAATTTCAACATCATTTTCTATGACGACATTTCCATTTTGATAAATCTTTTTATGTTCACCTAAAGCATTTGTAGCAAAACCGAAACCATCAGCACCAATAGCTGTATTTGAGTGGATTATACAATCACTTCCAACAACACAGTCTCTATAGATTGTAACATTTGGATAGATAATAGTATTATCGCCTATAATAGCTTCTGCACCAATGTAAACATGAGCTAAAATCGTACAGTTTTTACCAACCTTTGCACCATTTGCTATTTCAGCTTTTGGAGACACTTTTGTACCCTCTCCTATCTCAGGAGAAGGAAGGTTCTCGTCTTCAATAACAGGCGCGAAATATTTAGATAAAATGGCCATTGACCAGTAAGAATATTTTACAATAAGTGGCGTAC
>JAQIBW010000029.1 GCA_027858865.1 Sulfurimonas sp.
TATAATTAAAACAGTTCCAGATGATTTGTTTTCTATATGTATAGGGCTCAGTATTGTCGCTGCTGGACTTGCCCTTTTTATCAGAGGACTTGAGATAGGGATATTTCCTGTTGGAGAAAACTTAGCCTACGACTTTGCTAAAAAAGGCTCAGTTTTTTGGTTACTTTTATTTGCTTTTTTAATTGGCTTTTCTACTACAATTGCGGAACCTGCTCTCATCGCAATTGCCAACAAAGCTGCTGTTATAAGTGATGGTAGAATTGATGCATTTTACCTTAGGCTCACCGTTGCTTTTTCAGTAGGATTTGCTATCGCACTTGGAGTTTTACGTATACTTTTAGGTCATCCTATACAATACTATATAGTTGCCGGATATATTTTAGTAGTATCTGTAACTTTCTTTGCGCCAGTTGAGATAATAGGACTTGCATATGACAGTGGAGGTGTTACTACTTCAACTGTAACTGTTCCTTTAGTTGCAGCTCTAGGAATTGGACTAAGTTCTAGTATCAAAGGAAGAAATCCTGCTATTGACGGTTTTGGACTTATCGCTTTTGCTTCTCTTACACCTATGATATTTGTTCAAGTTTTTGGGATTATTGTATATAATTTTGGCTCAGCTTCTGATGTAGGTGCTGTGGTTAATGAAGCACTTGTTAATGCACCAATACTAAATCGTTTTGGAATATACAATCTCTTTTTAGAATTTTTAGGTGTCATCAAAGATGTATTGCCTATACTTTTAGTTATTGGATTTTTCCAATACATTATCATAAAAAAACCGATACCGCATATTAAAAAAGTTGTTGTTGGTGTGGTTTTGCTTATCATTGGATTAGATGCATTTATAGTAGGGCTTGAACTTGGTCTGTTTCCTATTGGTGAGAGTATTGCATATGCATTAACAAGCATGGGAAATAACTCTCTCATATATTTATTTGCTTTTATGATAGGATTTTCGACAACTATGGCTGAACCTGCACTTATAGCAATTGCTATGAAAGCAAGTGAAATAACCAGCGGCAATATAAACCAAAAAACATTAAGAATTGCTGTTGCCTTTGGTGTAGCTATTGGAATTTCCATTGGATCATATAGATTGATTAGTGGAACGCCTATTCATTACTATATTATCATGGGTTATATTTTAGTAGTTATCATGACATTCTTTGCACCAAAGTATATAATACCTATAGCATATGATAGTGGTGGCGTTACAACCTCGACAGTTACTGTGCCATTGGTTGCAGCTCTTGGACTTGGACTTGCTGAAAATATAGAAGGAAGAAACCCATTGATAGACGGTTTTGGTCTTATAGCCTTTGCCTCACTGTTTCCCATGCTAACAGTCATGGGTTATGGCATAATAGCCCAAATAAAAACAAATAGAGCCAAAAAAGAAATTGAAGAAAAAGAAAATGTGGAAATTAAATACGTAAGTAAGGATATTATATGAGATTTGTATCACTTGTAGCTATCGTTCCTGATTCAAAAGAAGAAGAAGCTTTAGATATAGCAAAAAAAGCAGGAGCTGGGGGAGTAACAATACTTCATGGAAGAAGTATTGGGCTTGAAGAAAAAAAAGTTTTTTTTGGCTTAACACTCGAGGAGAATGTAACTGTATTACTTTTTATTCTTCCTCTGAAATTGAGCATGAAAGTTTTTAAAACTTTTAGAAAAGAACTGGGTTTAAATAATGATGATAACTCAAATGGCATGGTATTTACCTTTCCATTGTCACATCTATCAGGAATGGAAAGCAAAGAAGTTGAGCTGTTTGAAACAGAAATTTTAGAAGAATTATAAGGAGAACAGAATGTTAGTTAAAGATGTAATGGTAAAAGCAGAGAAAATTGTAAAAGTTTCACCAATGATGCCAATAAGAGAAGCTCTTAATATGATGAGAGAAAAAAAAGTAAAATCTTTGGTAGTAAACAAAACTAAACCTCATGATGCCTATGGCATGCTCACGTACAAAAATATACTCCATTCTATTGTAGCAAATGACGGAGATATAGATTTGTTGAGAGTTTATGATATCTACTCAAAACCTGCTTTCCAAATCTCTGAGGAACTAGATGTAAAATATGCGGCACAAACGATGGTAAATGGTGGAGTAAAACGACTTTTAGTAATTGACAACAATGAACTAGAAGGAATTTTAACTATGACAGATATCTTAGGTATTTTACTTGATAGTGTAAAGTCTGTAGAAGAGTAGTAACTACTCTTCTTTTTTTTATTATATTTTCAACATTTCACGCAAGGTGTATTTTATATTTTTATCGCATTTTTCACCTAGCTTGTCTTGTTCTCTCAGTAACCACTCTAAGTAACCTCTATCGCTATGAAGAACATCTTCAAATGTCAGACCTCGATATTTCCCAAAAACAAACATATTTAATTTTACTGGGAGGCTAGAGAGTTCAACAAGTTTGTCCATAACTTTGGAATTTTCCAGGCTAAACTGTTGTTTTGCTCG
>JAQIBW010000011.1 GCA_027858865.1 Sulfurimonas sp.
GTTGCATTTACAAAAGTTCCAAAAGCAGCAGCTATAGCATCTAAAATAGCAGTTTTTCCTTTGCCATTTGTTGCTACAAGAACAGTTAGCTGGTCATCAAACTTAATTGTAAAATTTTCAAAGGCTCGATAGTTATCTAAATATAATTCATTTATTTTTAATAGTTTATTACTCACAGTTCTACCTTTGTATTCACTAAGCATGATTTAATTATATATTTTACCATTTTTTACTCTTTATAATGTTGCTTTTAAATTTTCTAGTCTTTCATTGAGTTTTTTAAGCTCAATATTGAGATTTACTTTGTCTCGTATATCTGTTTCTTTTTTTATTTTAGAGACTATTTCACTAATGTGAACTTCAACTTCTTGTATCTCGGCTAGTAGTTCTTTGGTGTCTTCACTATGTTCTAAACTTCCAGTGTATTGCGAAGCATTGAAGGCAAGTAATTTATTTAAATAGCTGTAATAAAACTCTAAAAAGTTTGTAAATGGATGATTTTTAATCTCTAAGTTCTTTAAAAACTCTTGTTCTATTTCAGTACTATTGTCTAAGTCAATCCACTCTGTAAAATAGCTCTCTTCTACTACTAGTTTACTGCTATCATTTTTATTGATTCTTTTAGGGCTGATGTTGATACAAATATTGTTTTCATCAGCATAAACAACTATGAGAGGGTAAGGTATATTCTGAATAATACTAGAAAGTTTTTTTAACCTTTTAGTTCTAAGTAGTTCCACTCTTATAAAAGCTATCTCTGAGTAATCATTCTCTTCATCGCTAAAAAGTGCAATATTTATTTTATCTTTGTTTAGTAGATACTCTAAAGTGATATTTTCTACATCTTCGCTTATTATCTTTTTCTCAGTAGCATTTAGTGAAAAGTTTTCTATAAACTGTTTTTTAAATAGCTTACGATTTATCTTGCAAGAAGATGGAATACCCAGCTTATCTAGTAAAGTTTTTTTCATTTGATAACCAAGTACGATATTAGCTCAAAATCTTCTATACCACTAAAAGCATCACTAGAGATGGTAGTTCCACCACGAGAAAAAAGTGAATCCATTCCACTCTCTTCTTTTTTACCTACGATACTCTCTACTGCTGTTTTTAACTGTGTTGTGTAGTGAGACATATTGGAATGGTTATCTGTTTCATCTTCAAAGAGTTTTACTGCTTCACTCATGGCTTCAGCTCTGCCCATGCATAAATTTTTATAGATGTCTAGTATAGTTTTAGCACTTGTAAATCCAAGTTTAACCTCATTGTTTTCATCAACATAGACAAGGTAGTAAGGCTCTAGTGAATAGTTATCTGTTTGAACTTCATTTTTTAGAAGTTTTAAACAGAATATAGTTCCAGTTCCAACAGTGCTGTTTTGAGTATCTTGATTTAGTATAATGCTATGAAGACCTAAAGGACTTCGTTTTAGTCTATCTTCGCCAGTTTTTAAGTATCCCATCAAATCCATTTTAAAGTCATTGAGCGTTAAATCTGCAATAGATATACCACCACTTACATCTTCAAGGTCTATGACTGTCTCTTGTAGCTCTTTGAGTTGTTTTGCTCTGTAAGATAGGTCATTAATATCGGCAGAGCTATTTGTATTTATGATATTTTCTTCGCCTGTAGCAGATACGTCAAGTAAAACCATTCTACCACTTACTCGACTCTCTAGATTTATATATTCATCTAGTTCCATATTCGCCCAAAAATTTACAAGTTGAATAGTCTCGTTTTTTGAACCAAGTCTATCAATACGTCCAAATCTTTGAATGATCCGAACTGGATTCCAATGAATATCGTAATTAACTAGATAATCACAATCTTGTAGATTTTGCCCCTCGCTAATACAATCAGTTGCTATGAGTATATCTATCTCTTTTGTAGTTTCAGGGTCGGTTTTATCTCTACTCTTTGAGATAGGAGAAAAGTTTGTAAGTAATGAGTTTAAATCTTTTTGTTTCGTTTGTAATGTAGTTTTATTGGTTCTACTACCAGTGATTAAACAACTTTCAACTTGAAAATTATCCTTAGCCCATTTGTGTATGTTATGATATAAATATTCTGCTGTATCTGCAAACGCGGTAAAGATAATGACTTTTTTATTGTTTCCATTAAAGGGATTATTAATTTTTTGAGTGATATTCTCTTTTAATATTCTGAGTTTATTATCTCTGTTACTATCTACCTCTATAGCATCAGCTAAAAGAGTTTCAAGTTTGTCTAAATCATTTTGTAGGTCTTGTTTCCATCTGATTTTATCAACGTCTGAGATTAAAACTTTTACTTTATTTCCAATGAGTTGTGAAGCATATTCATCACTATCTACATCCACATCTATGATGTTCGTTTCATCGTAGAAACTATCGCTATGGTTGTCAATAAGATCTACAATATTTTGATTTGTGTTTATCAGCTTTATAAGCGTTAATGAAAATGAGTTTATAGAGCTTTCCATTCTTTTAAGCAGATTTACTCGCATTAAATGAATTAAACTGTTCTCTCTATCAAGCTGTTTAAATACTCTACCATTACCTAAATCAATATCATATTTAAGAGAATATTCTTCTTGCTTATGTGGATATACATACTTTAATGGGGAATACGCTGATAAAGTCATTCTTCGTATTGTTTTATTTATCTCCGATAATGGAGGAAAAGAGTTTTGTGTATCAATATCAGGCTTTAAAGTAAGAGGCTTATTTCTTTGCGGGAATTTTCCAATATCAGTAGTGTCATAATATTTTTCAATATGCCTTCTACTTCTAGCAATAGTTACTAAGTCTAAAAGTTTAAAATAATCAAAATTTAAACTATCTAATAATTTTGCGGTTGTTCTCTCTTTTTCATTTAACTTCGTCCAGTTGTTAAACTTGGTTTGAGATTTTTTTAGCGTTTGTTCTATTGATTTTATA
>JAQIBW010000285.1 GCA_027858865.1 Sulfurimonas sp.
TAATTATGGCAAGTAAGATATTTTTATACATTTAATTTTCCAGTTTTTTAAAATTTTATTATGAAATGCCAATCTTAATGACCCTTATGCTCTTTTGAAAAGTTTGTTTCATAAATATAAGCGGCTATCTCTTTGAGTGAGTCCATATCGTAGTGCAGATATGGCATAAGCTCATACTTCTTTATAGCTCCAAGCATGATAGAAGTCTCTTCTTTAGGGTTTTTTACCCATGTAGACATATACTTTATAAAGTCCTCTTTTTTCGGAAATGCCCTAAGGTAATTTTCTCTTACTTTCATCATCGATGGTGCTGAGACATCTTTTGTTTCAAAGTGACAGGTCACACAGTTCCCATGAAATAGCATCGAGCCGTAGTCACTTGCATAAAGATTCAGTACAAAAGTAAGTACGATGAAAATTTTTTTTATTTCTTAGCCTTTTTAATCATCTCATATGCTTGGTTTATTTCTTGAGTTTTAGCAGTTGCTTCTTGCATATATACTTCACTTTTCCCCTGAGACTTGATGATGTCTGGATGATATTCACGTATTAGTTTTCTATATGCTTTTTTTATCGTGTTTAAATCATCGCTAGAGTTTACTCCTAAAAGCTTGTAAGCATCTGAGATGTTGAGTTTAGGATGAATATTTTTCATCATTTTTTCAAACTGATCAAAAATAGCGTGGTAATCATTTGGATCAAATTCAAAAGCTGAAGCAATAGTCTGAAGAACCAAGTCCTCATTTTGAGATACTTCTCCATCTATGAATGCCAGTTGAATTAAGAAGCCCATAAATTGTTGTTTCTTCGCTTTATCTCTTTTGATTGCAGAACCAAGAGCATGTGCAATATCTTGGATATTGTCAGTTCTCTCTTTTTCTTCGTTGAATATCTCTTTTAAGATATCTTTAGTTTTTTCAGGTTGTGGAAATACATTTGAAATATCATCAAACATGATGCCAATAAGTTGTGCTTCAAGTGCATCTACTCTTCCATCAGCCTTGGCAACTTTTGCAACAAGTCCTACAAAAAGACCAAGATCACTTTTTTGAAGTGACTCTTTTGAAACAGAGAAGTTTTTAAATGCTGCTTGAGAGTATGCTGTATATCTAGAGTAGCTTTTAAAAATCCAGTAAAAAAACCCACCAACTATAAGTAGTAGTAATAAATTGCCCATAATTTTCCTTTGTTAATCGCATAATTATACGAAATCCAAGCTAATAGCTTGCTATAATTGCATTTATGAGAAGAATGAAACAAATAAAAAATTTAAACAATGGTGTAAAATATATGCTTTTGGCATCGTTTATGTTCGCGATTATGGGTGCATTTGCCAAACTTGCATCAGAGCATATGTCTTCACTTGAAGTCGTATTTTTTAGAAATGTTTTTGGTGTAGTACTTATAGGTTACGCTGTATATAAAAATCCTATGACACATAAGGGCGGAAAACCTTTCTTGCTTCTTTTTCGTGGGATTATGGGCTTTACGGCACTTCTCGCATACTTTTACAATATTGCGAATATTCCTCTTGGAGATGCTGTAACATTTAGTAAAACTGCACCTATTTTTACGGCCATTTTTGCTTGGTTGTTTTTGAAAGAAAAACTTTCAGCATCTGCATGGTTGGCAGTATTTATTGGTTTTGGCGGTATACTCCTTATCACTCAGCCAAGTGCTATTGGATTTACAAAGTATGACATACTTGGGATATTTAGCGGTATCGGAGCGGCTCTAGCTTACACTTCGGTAAGAGAACTTAGAACCTATTACGACACTAGAGCGATAGTTCTCTCTTTTACTTTAGTTGGAACAATCGGACCCATATTTCTTTTTGTACTATCAGAATACATTCAGATGCCAGAGTTAGATTTTATAATGGGTAAGTTTATCATGCCAAGTGGCATTGTCTGGATTTATGTAATAGCACTTGGTATTTTAGGAACACTTTCTCAGTACTTTATGACAAAAGCTTATGGAGAGACTAAGGCTGGAATAGTTGGAGCGGTTAGTTATACGAACATAGTTTTTGCTATTTTAGTGGGGCTTCTTTTAGGTGATTCCCTGCCAAATATAACTACTGCATCTGGAATCATTTTGATTGTATTTGCAGGAATTATAGTGGCTAGAGCTAAGTAGAAATTATTCTCTTAGTTCACTAAATCTTTTTAGTAAGTACTCAAGTTCTACTCTTTTCTCAACTTTAGCATCTACCTTTTCTTCTAGAAAATCAACTACTTGTTTTTGTAGTTTTAGTTTTTCAAGTTTATTTATATTTGTGATTCCTCCAGGGTTGAGTACATTAACTTCAAGGATTTTATCACCAATCATATCAAGACCAACAAAGTATAATCCATCTGCTACAAGTTTAGTTCCTATTTTTTTACAAACTCTTTTTTGACTCTCTGTCATTGTGTACTTATGAGCAGTTCCACCGGTTTGTATATTGGCTCTAATCTCACCAGTTGCGGGTTTTCTGTTATATGCACCGATAAATTTTCCGTTAAGCATTAAAACTCTAACGTCACCATTCTCTGCTCCTTCAATATACTCTTGTAGGATTACGTAGTTGTCACCAGAATCATCGATGTAAAAATCCAGTAGAGAGTTGATATTTGATCTTGCATTTTTTTCAAGAACAATAACTCCTCTTCCTCCTGAACCATCAAGTGGCTTAAGAATCATTTTTTCATTCTCAGACTCGTCAATGGCTTTGTTTATAAATTTTTTACTGCCTGATACATGTGTTATCGGCAAGTATGTGTTATGTGGATCATGAAAGGTTGTAGTGTAAAGTTTGTTGTTTGCTTTTCTGATTCCATCAACATCATTTATAATAACTACTTCATCTTTTATGGCATCTAAAAAGTTTAGAACAAGGGGGTTGATTGGAGGATCTTTACGAATCATCATACAGTCAAAAGCATGGAGAGCTTTTAGCTTTTTATCAAATGTTACTTTTTTATAAAATGACACAATATTCTCTGGAATTTTGTCCATTACATTTATAGTTTCTATAAAACCATGAACAACATTATTTCTAACTGTAAGGTTGTCAGTATAAAGGACTGAAACCTCATGATCTCTAATTAAACACTCTTTGATTATTGCCAATGTTGAACTGTTTATAGGGTCAATTGAGTCCCAGCTTGCGATGATAAAACCTACATGCATATGTCGATCTCCATGTTAATATATTTGTTGCGAAAGTATACATCATGTTTGTATAAAAAAGAGCTACTTTTTTAAGAAAAAACTTCTAATAATTGTACTCCTGCAATTAAAGAAGGCTATTGTTAATAGCACTTTAAATCAATTATGATACAATCTCTACTTTATTTTTAAACAGTATTCAAAGGTAAATTAATGGTATTACTAACAGGGCCTTGTGTCATTGAGAGTGAAGAAAATATATTTAAAATTGCTAAAGCTTTAGAGTCGTACCACCAAGATGAGTCTATAGATTTTTATTTTAAAGCTAGTTTTGACAAAGCAAACAGAACATCTTTGGAGAGCTTTCGCGGTCTTGGTATGCAAGAGGGTCTTAGAATCCTTCAAAAAGTCAAAGATGATTTTGGATATAAAATAGTTACAGATGTACATGAGTCAGTTCAAGTACCTACTGTTGCAGAGGTAGCAGATATGTTACAGATTCCTGCGTTTTTATGTCGTCAAACAGACTTATTAGTAGCTTGTGCAAAAACAGATGCTAAGATTAACATTAAAAAAGGGCAGTTTTTAAGTGGTGACGCTATGCTTTACCCTGTACTTAAAGTACTTCAAACTAGAGGCTGTAACGAAGCTACTTATGAAAATGCTCTAAAACATGGAGTATATCTTTGTGAGAGAGGAAACTCTTTTGGCTACGGGAATATGGTTGTAGATATGAGAAACTTGGTGACTATGAGAAAGTTTGCACCGGTTATTTTTGATGCTACTCACTCTGTTCAGATGCCAACAGCCGTAGGTGGTAAAACAGGAGGAGACTCTTCTATGGTTCCATATCTTGCATCTGGAGCTGCCGCGGTTGGTGTTGATGGTTTCTTTATGGAAACACATTTTGACCCAAGCGTAGCACTAAGTGATGGTCCAAATATGATAAAACTAGATGAGCTAGAAGCTCTTGTAGCAAAAATTAAGAAAATTCAAGAAATAAAATAAAATTAAGGAAAATTAGATGAAGTTAGTTGAAGGTAAATTAAAAGTAATCAATGGCAAAAAAATCGCTATTGTTAGTACAAGATGGAATCATTTTATTGTTGATAGATTAGTTGAGGGTGCAGAGGATGCATTTAACCGTCATGGCGGAAATAAAGATGAACTTACGCATGTTTTAATTCCTGGAGCATTTGAACTTCCAATGGTTATTGACCAAATTTTAGCATCTGGCAAGTACGATGCAGTTTGTGCTTTAGGTGCAGTTATCCGTGGAGCAACACCTCATTTTGATTATGTTTCTGCTGAAGCAACTAAAGGTATAGCAACTATGAGTCTTAAGTACCAAAAGCCAGTTTCATTTGGTTTACTTACTACTGACACTATCGAGCAAGCTATCGAGAGAGCTGGTACAAAAGCCGGTAATAAAGGTTTTGAAGCAATGACTACTGTTATTGAGATGCTTGACCTATATGAGAACATCTAATGGCAACTAGACATCATGCGCGTATGGCAGTTGTTAGCCTCCTTTATGCTTATGACTTAGGAAATGGAAACATTGCTGATCATACAGATGAGATTTTAGAAGAGAAAAAGATTCGTAACAAACAAAGAGATTTTGCATTAGCACTTTTTGAAGGTGTAATGGAGAATCTTGAAGCTTGTGATAAGTCAATAATTGAGCATTTAAAAGAGTGGGATTTTGAGAGATTAGGAGCTATTGAGAGAGCAACTCTTAGACTTGCTACTTACGAGATTCTTTTTGGTGAGCTTGACTCTGCTGTTGTTATCAATGAAGCTGTTGAGATTACAAAAGCTTTTGGAACTGAGCAGTCTCCTAAGTTTATCAATGGTGTTCTTGACGCTATTTCAAAAGATAAACCAGCATAATATATGAATAAAATTGCTTTCTTCTTCGTACTGTTTTCTTCTTTACTTTTTGGTGCAAACGAGTGTATAGTTTGTCATGAAGGCATCGAAGACATAAGAGACAGAGACTCGGGTATGATGAAGGCAATTTTAGAAGTAGCAGACAAAGCAGGTCACAAAGGCAACGATTGTATCGTTTGTCATGGTGGAAATCCATCCAACAAGAGTGTAAAGTATGCTCATCAAGGTACTGTAAAGTATTTTAAAACGCATAAAGGTCCTAAAAATTATTATCCTGCACCAGGAAGTACATGGATAAATAAAAATACTTGTGAAACATGTCACCCAAATCAAGTGGGTTCTCAGATGAACTCTTTAATGATGACAGAGCAGGGCAAGATTCAAGGGGCTATGTGGAGTTTTGGTGCAAAAGAGGGTTATAAGCACAGTGCTGGAACTTACGACACCAAAAATCCAGATAATCCAGATAAACGCCTAGGTACAGATGTATATAAAAAATATATGCAAAAGCTTGCAACAATGGAACCACAAGCTTTTCCAGATGAGATGCATGAACTCCCAGATGCGCCGACTGTTGAAGAGGTTCATAAAGATCCATCTTTAGCTGTTTATACTTACCTTCGTCAAGAGTGTCTGAGATGTCATACTGGAAGTAAAGGTAGACAAGTACGAGGTGACTACAGAGGAATAGGCTGTGCATCTTGTCACATTCCTTACTCAAATGAGGGTTACTACGAAGGCGGAGATAAAAAGATTTCCAAAAAAAAAGGGCATCTATTAACTCACCAGATTCAAAGTTCAAGAAAAGTAAAAGTAAGTGTTAATGACATAAACTACTCTGGTGTTCCGGTTGAGACATGTTCTACTTGTCATAACCGTGGAAAACGTATCGGTGTTTCTTACCAAGGACTTATGGAGACAGAGTACCAATCTACATTTGATAGTGATGGAAATGCTCAGCCAAAACTTCATACTAAACGTTACTTGCATATGAAAGAGGATATTCACTACCAAAAAGGGATGCTTTGTCAGGATTGTCATACTTCAAATGACCTTCATGGTGATGGTTTTTTAGGTGGTGCAAACTTAGCTGCGGTTGAGATAGAGTGTCAAGATTGTCATGGAACTACTAAAAAATATCCTTGGGAACTTCCTATTGGTTATTCTGATGAGTTTAACACTACGCAGGCAACGGGTGAGGGCAGAGGTGTTGCTAAAAGTGTAGCCAAGTATCTAAAGCAGGGTTATGTTCCTGAGCCTGAAGATGGTTATATTTTAACTGCACGTGGAAATCCACTTCCAAAAGCAGTTAAAAAGGGTAACAAGATTATTATGCATCTGGCATCTGGAAAAGATATAGAGCTAAAACCGCTCAAACTTTTAAAAGAAACAAAAGCACTATCTAAAAAAGCACTTATCTCTATGGATGTAATCGAACCTCATACAACAAAGATGGAGTGTTACACTTGTCATGCTACTTGGGCGCCACAATGTTATGGTTGTCATGTGAAAATTGACTACTCAGATGGAAAGCAAAATCCAGACTATGTAAAAGCTTCACATGATCAAGATATTCATGGAACTACGGGTGGTATGAGAGATTTGAAAAAGTATTTAGTCCCAGGAAAAGTTACAGAGACTAGAAGTTACTTAAGATGGGAAGACCCAGCCTTAGCACAAAACGGTGAGGGAAGAGTCTCTCCTGTTGTTCCAGGTTGTCAGACTACTATTACGGTTATCGGTAAAGATGGAAAAGCACTTCTACAAAATCACATCTTTAAAATTCCAAATGTGGAAGGTGCTGGCGAAGAGGGACAAAATGCTATAGATATGTCACCTATTCAGCCTCACACAATTCAAAAAGAATCAAGAAGCTGTGAGTCTTGTCATGCATCTGATAAAGCTCTTGGACTTGGTGTTGGCGGTGGCAAACTAAATGCTGATCCAAGTAAGACTACAATTATTGATTTGATGAGTCCAGATAGAAAGATACTTCCAAACAAGACTGATGAGCAGATTCCGGCTATACCGAATCTAAAACATGACTACTCTCAGTTTATAGATGAAAACGGCACACAACTTATGACAGTTGGACATCACTTCAAACTCTCACAGCCACTTAGTAAAGAGCAAAGAGATAAGCTAGACCGTCGCGGTGTTTGTTTATCTTGTCACCAAGATATACCAAAAGGTAATCTGGCAATCTCAGCGATAACACATATAGCAGAGATGGCAGAGATAAATATAGATACAAAAACACACTCTAGCTTACTAAACAAACTCTTAAATCTTGGAGCTTGGATTCAAGTAATAGGTGGACTTTTTGGTTCACTGATTATAATGTTTGGTATATATGTTTTCTTTTTTAAAAAAGAACCAAAAAATCCAAGAAATGAAGGATGGAAATAATGAAAAGATTTATACTTATAGCTACTTTAGCAACATCACTATTAGCCGGTGATATCATTGTTAAAGAGAGTCAATGTAGTGTTGATAAAACAGTAAAAAATATTAAAAAAATAGTTAAAGAAAAAGGACTAAGTGTTTTTGCAACGATAAACCATGAAGGAAATGCAAAGATGATTGGTATGAATATGCGTCCTTCAAAGATGATAATTTTTGGAAACCCAAAACTTGGCACTATTTTAATGAAGCAAGATATGAGAGTAGGACTTGACCTACCTCTTAGAATTCTTGTTTACAAAGATAAACAAGGTCGTGTTAAAATGGCGTACAGAGATGGCTCATGGCTTGAGCAAAGACATGTCATAAATGTACCTAAAAAAATTAACAAGATTAACAAAGGTATGGATAAAATAACTACTAAAGCGGGACAATGCAAAAAAGATTAACTAAAGAAGAAGCATTAGACTTAATAAAAAATGCTGACTTAAAAGAACTTGGGCGCATGGCGTCAGCTCGTAAAAAAGAGCTTCATCCAAAAGGAATAACTACCTTTGTAGTAGATAGAAATATTAACTATACAAACATCTGTTGGGTTGACTGTAAGTTTTGTGCTTTTTACAGACATGAAAAAGATGCAGATGCTTATGTTTTAACATTTGATGAGATAGATGCAAAGATAGATGAACTGCTAGAAATTGGCGGAACTCAGATACTTTTTCAAGGTGGAGTGCATCCGAAACTAAAAATAGAATGGTACGAAGATTTAGTTGAGCATATTCATACTAAATATCCAGATATTACCATTCATGGCTTCTCTTCTATAGAGATAGATTTTATAGCTAAAGTCTCTCGCATCAGTGTTGAAGAAGTTTTACAAAGACTTAAAGTTAAAGGTCTTGCATCTATACCTGGTGCTGGAGCTGAGATACTTAGTGATAAAGTTCGTGATATTATCGCACCTAAAAAAATAGACTCTGAAGTTTGGGTAGATATTCATAGAAAAGCTCATAAGCTTGATATCATGTCAACTGCTACTATGATGTATGGAACTGTTGAAAGTGATGAAGACATAATTGATCACTTTGAAATGGTCAGAAAACTTCAAGATGAAACAGGTGGATTTCGTGCTTTCATTATGTGGAGTTTCCAAGGTCAAAATACTGAACTTTTAAGACTTATTCCAGATATGGATAAACCGTCTTCAAACAGATACTTAAGACTTTTAGCAGTTGCAAGACTTTATCTTGATAATGTACCAAATATCCAAAGTTCATGGGTTACTCAAGGTCCATACATCGGTCAGATGGCTCTTAGATTTGGAGCTAATGATTTAGGCTCTACAATGATGGAAGAGAATGTTGTAAGCAGTGCCGGTGCAGCTTACTCAATGGCAAAAGAAGAAATGGTAGCTCTTATCAGAGATATCGGTGAAATACCAGCTGTCAGAAATACAGCTTATAAAACTTTAAAGAAGTTCGCATAATGAAAAAACTAATCTTAACTTTACTAATAACAGGACAAATAATGATGGCAGCAACTATACAATATATTGAAACAAATGGGTTAAAAGTACCTGTGATTTTTGAGAACGATAAAAGACTTCCTCTCGTAACTATGCAGTTTGTTTTTCAAAACAGCGGAAGCATAACAGATACAGATAAAGCAGGACTTGCTAAGTTTAGTGCAAGAGTTATGAGTGAGGGAACGAAAAAACTTGGTTCATCTGCTTTTGCTGAGTCTTTAGAGAGTAAAGCTATTCATATATCTTCATCAACTGGTAAAGAGACTTTTGTGATGGAAGTTGGTTGTCTAAAAGAGGAGTTTTCAGAGGGGTTAAAAAAATTAAGTGATCTTTTAAAAGACCCTAACTTCTCTGAAGAAGCAGTAAGTAAAGTAAAAACTACAACTATGGGTGCACTAAGTTCAAAAGCAAATGATTTTGACTATGTTGCATCCAATGAGCTAAAAGCAGTCCTTTTTAAAGGAACTCCACTGGCAAACCCTGCATCGGGAACGCTTGATAGTGTTAAAAGTATAGAGCTTGAAGATGTAAAAGCATTTGTTAAAAAACATCTAGTTAGTTCAAGACTTATAGTAGTAGTTGGCGGCGATGTAGATATCGACGCTGCAAAGGTAGAGATTGAAAAGATTATCAAGACTATGCCAAAGGGTGAACTAACTCCTTTAGCTCACTATGAGGTTAGTAAAAAAGCTTCTGAATCTATTTTAAAAAGAGATACTGAGCAAGCCTATGTATATTTTGGTTCTCCGTATAACATTGAGCATGATTCAGATGAGTATTACAAAGCTAGAGTTGCTACTTTCATCTTAGGAACTGGCGGTTTTGGCTCACGTCTTATGGAAGAAATAAGAGTTAAAAAAGGCTTGGCTTATTCAGCTTATGCAAGAGTTAGTGTTACTAAATCTAGCAGTTTTATGACAGGTTACTTACAAACAAAACTAGACTCTTTAGAAGATGCTCAAAAGACTGTTAAAGAAGTTGTTGCAGAGTTTGTAAAAAAAGGTGTAACCAAAGAAGAGTTGGATCAGACTAAAAAGTTCCTTCTTGGAAGTGAACCTTTAAGAGTTGAAACTATGAGTCAAAGACTAAACCGTACTTTTATGGAGTTTTACAAAGGTCAGGAACTGGGTCATTCTGTAAAAGAGTTAGAGTTAATCAGTGAGCTGAAACTAAAAGATCTTAATGAGTTTATCAAAAGTCATAAAGAGATTTTAGAGATGAGTTTTGCAATAGTTACTAAATAATTATTGCAATTTGCAATAATTTTGAATGAGGTTTAAAAAAAGAGGTAGTATTATTAACTCAAGGAAATGAAATGAACCTCACAAAAGATATAGAATCAAAGTTTAAAAAACTAGGTGTTAACTCTTGGTGTGAACTCGCTCTTCATATTCCTCACTCTTACGAAGACCTTACTCTTCATTCTACAATCCAAATGGGCAAGCCTCAACTAATAGATGCAACAGTTGAGTCAGTCTTTCGCGCTCCAAATACAATCCAAATAACTTTTTATGCACATAACTTAGGACATACTATTAACGGTGTTTTATTTCGTCCAAAGCCATATATGATGCATCAGTTTAAACTCGGAGATAGAGATTACTTTTATGGAATAGTTGACTGTAAAAGCGGAAACTGTAGTATGACAATGCCTAGAAAAACTACAAGTGTAGGTGCTATCACTCCAAAGTACAAATCAGCCTTGAGAACAGATGTTATGCTTCGCCTTATACAGAAAAACCTAACACTAGAGAACTTACTCTCAGAGGGCTTAAAAGAGGAGATAGCACATGAAATACTCAATCTTCACTTTCCTACTTCTCTTGTCAACCTAAAAGAGTTAGATGCTAAAACTATAGATGCTCTTAAGTACTTAGAACTATTTACCTATATGAAACAACTATCTGCAAAGAGAAGATATTTCGAGCCGATTGTACAAGTAGATGCTGAGTATGGAAAATGGGCTGATTCTCTTCCTTTTAAATTAACAAACGAACAAATAGAAGCAATAAAAGATATTAAAGATGATTTTAACAAAGACGTAGCATCTAAACGCATGATAGTTGGTGATGTTGGAAGTGGTAAAACCATGGTGATTTTAGCATCTGCATATATGATGTTGCCACGTCGTGCAATATTAATGGCTCCAACTACCATACTTGCAAATCAGCTTTTTGAAGAAGCGCAAAAGTTCTTGCCAGATGCAAAGTCTGTTTTAGTGACCAATAAATCTAAGAAGATTAATTTAGATGAGTATGATTTTATCATAGGAACTCACGCTCTGCTTTATAGAGAACTTCCGGATGCTGGACTTGTTATGGTCGATGAGCAGCATAGGTTTGGAACAGCGCAGAGAAATATGCTAGAGAAGTTGGTTAGCAGTGGAGCTAAGAAACCGCATTTTTTACAGTTCAGTGCTACTCCTATTCCAAGAACACAAGCAATGATAGAGACTGCTCATATAGATGTTAGTCTGATTACCTCTACTCCATTTACTAAAGATATCACGAGTAAAGTTATCCATAAAAGTGACTTTAAAGATTTACTTCAACATATAGAAGAAGAGATAAGTAAAAACAATCAAGTGCTGTTAGTATATCCTTTGGTTGAACAGAGTGAAGTTCTGGATTATCAGAGTATTGAAGAGGCAAGAGCTTATTGGGAAAATAAATTTACTAATGTTTATGTTACTCATGGTAAGGACAAACAAAAAGAAGAAGTTTTAGTAGAGTTTAGAGAAAAAGGTAGTTTACTCATAGCAACAACAGTTGTTGAAGTTGGTATATCTCTTCCACGACTTACTACGGTTGTAATAGTTGGAGCTGAGAGATTAGGACTTTCAACACTTCATCAGCTTAGAGGAAGAGTAAGTAGAACAGGACTAAAAGGTTACTGTTATCTATATACAAATCAAAGTACATCTGATAGACTCGACAGATTTGTAGATACTACTAGTGGTTTTGATATAGCAAACTTGGATTTGAAGTTTAGGAAAAGTGGTGATTTACTTAAAGGTGGTTCTCAAAGTGGAAGTCAGTTTAAATGGGTTGATTTGGCTGAGGATGAAGAGATAGTTAAAAGTGTGAAGATAGATATAAATATTTAGATTGCTTCGTTCCTCGCAATGACGGAGGAAGTGACTTGCAATGACGGTGCATCCGTCACTGCGAGCGAAGCGTGGCAGTCTAGTTTATGTAGTCTGGCAGTCTAGTGGCTAATATAAACCAAATCTACCGTCGTTTCTTTTGTAAAGAACACGAGTTTTACCTTCGTTGTCTAAGAAAATATCAAACATTTTACCACTATCTTTTAAGTCATTTAAAACGTCTTCAACTTCACGAGGTTTGTAAAGATCAAGTTCAACTGGAACGATTTCATCTTCGTTAGCTTCAGCTTCTTCTTTAAGATTTACATTTTCTGCTTTAATCTCGTTAAGACCAACAACACGATGTCCAATTTCTTTATCGTGCATACGACGTAAAGATTTTTGAGCTCTTGCAATAGCTAAATCAATAGCTGCATATAAATCACCATCACTTTGTTTGATGATTACAGAGTTTTTGTGAGCAAGGTTAATAACGAACTCAACAACAGAGTGTTCTTTGCCTTTTTTCGTTTGAGTAGAAGCTACAACATTTACAGATATGATATCCATATTGTATTTAGTTAGCGTTTCAATAGATGTGTTCATATGAGCTTTGATAGGCTCAGTTAATTCTAAATGTCTTCCCGTAAGAGAAATATTCATTTATAGTCCTTTAATAATTGATTGTGGAATTATAGCATCAAAAGATTTATATAAAATTATAATTTTTGGATGCTTCTTCTAAAGTAGCGGATTGGTTCTGTTGTTCCGGTTGGATTTGCTGTAATTGCTATATCCATCAAAACGCTGCCATTGGAATCAGGATATGTGACTGTGGCATAGTCTGAACCGTCTGCTAGAGAATTTGTTCTACATGCACTAGGGTTTGTAAATATATATTGCATTGTTATTTTAACGTCAAAAGTGTTGTTGTAGCGAAAGTCTAAATCTGGAAGACTACATGGTGCTACTTGAGATATTTTAAGCATGGCATATTCAGCTGCACTTTGTGAGAGTAGAGTAGATTGTTCATAAAGATATAAGTCCGTTGTTCTTTTGGTTGTTTGAGTTGTTAGCGATAAAGAAAGCGCCATAATTGTTGCAATAATAACAAGAACAGCAATTGCCATAATCATAGCCATTCCACCACGAAAAGTTTTTGTAGAACTACCCTTCAAATTATTTCTACTTCCAGTGAACATTTTTCTTAGAGAAATGTTCCTTGCAGTAGATTTGAAGGGCATTAAAAAATAGTTTTTTCTTTGCATATCGAATACTCCTCATCTTTTATTAGTAAGCTTTTAACACATACTTGAACCTTGATCAATGATTCTCTAGCTATGAATCTAAAAGAACTTACGTTTTCCATAATAGTTCTACTTTTGCCATGTATATTATATCTCTCACCTTTCCAAGGTTGATAATCATACCAAAGCGTTAATGTACCAGAGTCAGTAGTAGCATCCCAGTCGGCAATACCTACAGCATAAGCACTCCATGCTAGTTGATAAAATTCATAAGCAGCAACTTGAGAGAAATTATTATCTACGCTAGCAGAGTTTACAGGTTTAAAAGAACTTGCACCATTACTATTGATTGGGTGAATTGCATTTTCATTATTTACAACACCAAGTTGAGTGTCAAACTTATTAGTATCAGCATCCCATCCCCAATTAGAATCTAATGAATCGGGATTAACAAAGTATATAGCTGCATCATTAAGGCCACTATTTCCATCTGAAAGAATATCTATAAGAGCATCTACCTTCCCTGTATTTGTTGCTGGTGAATAGATGTTTGTAGAGTGTGTAAGAGTTAAGTCAATTACTCCACTCCAATAAGGAATAGTGTCTCCTCTAAATCCGTCAACATCTGAACCTACCCATTCTAAAATATTTGCCGTTGTATTTGTATAGTCTTTTAAAGGAGTAAAAGTAAAGTCATTTTCTCTTGCTATAGTAGAGGCTTTAATTCTGTTTTGTAGTCTTGTAGTTACAAATTCTACAGCTGTTGCAGAATTTGACTGTAACTCATTATTTATTTTTGAGTTAATAAAACTACTGTATGCTTGAGCTACAAATTCAACACCAAACTTTGCTAATATTCCCATAATAACTATGACAAATACAAGCTCTATCATTGTAAACGCTTTTTTAAATTTTTGTTTTGTTATCATGGGAGTACCTTATTTGCATAAGCAACTTCACCTATATTTGCACTATATGTTCTAATCAGTGTTATGGTCTTATTTGTAGCATCATCTTTTTCTCTGATAGTTACTGTTATTTCTTTAAGATCAGTATTATTTGCGTCTAATCCAAAGTCAACACAGTTACCTGTATCACAGTTTGTGACAACAAGCTGACTATCGTACTCTTTTTTGTATCCAGCAGCTTCAGTACCAATATATATGGGACTAAATGCATGTTGAGCAGCCTCTAGAGAGTCTATAAAATCAAAATTTGCATAACGAGCCGTAAGTGGGTTGTCTATACATCTTCTATTGATATGTCCAGGCTTTCTTAGAATTTCAACAATTCCTATAAAAATTCCTGTCCCATTACAGTTAGCTGTTAGGTTTAAAACACTAGATAAGTCATTATCTACAGTACTACTTTCATTATCATCAATAAGTGAATTTTCATCCCAGACATATGTAGTAGCCATATTTATCTCTGCTACAGAAGCAAATATTGCTTCTTGAACAAGATTGCCTTCTATAGCTGATGATGTTACTTGTGTCATCATAGGTAGAGACATGACTGATACTGCTATTATTACGATAGCAAATATTAGTTCTATCATTGTAAAGGCAGATCTGTGAAGGCTGTGTTTAAACATTACCACATTGTTCTCCTATTTACTCTTCTGACTTTTTGAGTCTCTGTTGTTGTATTTGTCTCATGTTTTCCAGTCCACTTAGTTTCAGGCTGAAAGATCACTATATGTTTATTTGTTGTTGCTGTAGCATTATTTTCATCATATACAATCCAGTTAGGTACAGTGCTTTGCATATTTGCTTCGTATGGTAAACCAAGAGTTCCATCGTAAGTGTGTGTAGAATTTTTGGTGTATGTATTTAGGTTTGATATTGTAGGTACACTTACTACAGAAGGTCCAACTTGAGATGTAGCAGTTAAATTTCCGTCTCCATTTTCTGTATGGTTGAGGTTTACATACCATCTACTATCTACTTTTTGTATATATCTACCACCTAAATCTGGAAGAAGAGCTCTGATACAATTATTTCCATTTGTATTACCGTAGCAGTATGCTTCGTAATATATAAGAACATCTGGTTCATCATTTGTACCAGATGAACAGGGAAAAGTGTCACAAATAACTCTTGTCTTCCTTGCAGCTGTCCTACCAAAATAGTGAGTTACAGCTTGGTTTAGAGTTACATTGCCATCTGCTGTTTTATTTGTTAATAAGTCAGCATTAAATGAATTTCTTGGGTCTGTAACTGTAATAGCAGTAAAGTTTATATCTTCAGGATTAGCAACTACATTTTGATTTCTATGGAAGTTAAGGTTTGTAACACTGTTTAGGACTCCATTCATAGCTTTTGAGAAAAAAGCGTTTGTTGTAGTAATGTTAGCATCTTGCGTCGTAATATTTGGTATGGAAGCACTGATATTACCGGTTGTGTTTAAGTCACGGATAACATATCTATAAGTGAGAGCTGTATTTCGAGGTGCTGTTTTACTGACATTTACATCAATCGGTTTTGCATAGCATCCTGTCACGTAGTTACTTAAAGAAGAGCCATTATAGCCTTGAGGAATTATAGTACTATTTAGATGAACTGACATGTTTTCATCAGCTACAGTACTAATATCTGACATATATACAAAGCTAGAGAAGGGATCAGTAGCATTTATATCTCTATTTGTTAAACCCATAGTAATTTCACTATTGATATTAAATTTGTATGGATGAAAAGTAATGTCATAATCATTATAAACTAAGGAAGCTTCGTTGTTTGTGTGGGTTGAGTTTATATTACAACCGTTGAGTATAGATGAATTTACATTTTGTGTTGTACTTCCTGGTATACAATCTAGCCCAGATAAAAAGTATAAACCGGTATGATGACTCATATATGTAGCATCACTATCAACTGCAGTCCAAGTTGTATCAGCTATGTTTAGTCTATACTCTCCAACTTGATTTACTGAACTATTTATTTCAACAGAACCATTCAAAAATCTTATGTCTACCGGCTTATTTGTATCATCATTACAAAAACTATTCGCATTAGTTGTAGTAATAGTTCTTGGTTCCCATGTATATTCAGAAGTATCATTAGGAGTTGAGGCATTAAATGATTTGGTATAACCTTGAGATGATATATTGTTTAAGTGGTTTGTCGCATTAATTTCAAGATTGTATTTATAGTCTGCAGCTATATTTATAACACTAGAAGTGGCACCAGTTATACCGGAGAAGTTGGTTGTTAATCTTTCTTGTGGTGTGAGCGGGTTTATTGAATCTGTTTGGTTTTGATCATCAACATGCATCAAAAATGCTTCAGGTCTTATAGCAAAATTGTCTCTTGAGCATACAAGTTTAGTATTGAAACCATATATACACTCCATACATGCTTGTAAATGTGCTGCAGATATAAAATTACCGGAATTACCACATGCTTGTGCAGCCTGAGTTGCAATACCATTATTATTTGCATTAAGTGGATATATTACAGGTTGTGCACATGCTCCTACTACTTGGACAATTTCAGCAAAATTTAGTATTTTGTATTCACCGTTTAACTCTTCTACTTTTACTAAATCTTCATTATTGTCATTTGAAACATTATAAGATATTCTAAATGCTGTATTTTGTTTTGCTACACTGTAAAATTCTGCACTTGTAGTTATAGTATTGTTTAATCCTATTGCATTAGTTAAAGCAGTTTGGTCAAATATAGTTGATGTGGAGTTATTATCAAACATTACCCAAATTTTTTCACTGATTGAACTTGCCTGTTCTTGACATGAAGCATTTGTATCATGAAAAGCAGATGCATCGATCATTTCTATAGCAACTATTGTTGAAGCAGGGTTTAGGGTGTCTGTATTATTAGCATCTAGTGAGATAACTTTAAAATTACCTTCTCTGGAAGTAACTTGAGTAGGAAGATTATAATATGGACTACTACCACCAATATCTAAATCATAATAGTTGTTGTGAACTACGTTAAAAATCCCATTAGCTGGTGCATAGCTAAAATTTCCACTAGAACACATATCTATATTTGCCCCGATAGTTAGAGTATAAGGAATTGTTGTGTTAGCATCGATAACTAAATTATAAGTTGCTTCTACTGCTATTGGCATATCTAATGTTGACTGTTTTGGGTCTAAACTATAGTAAACATAAAAATGATCATTTGCTCCCATTTCACCAACATATATTCCCCTTATATAATCCCCATTTACATCTGTACTAACATTTAAATCAGTAGAATCAACTAGATTTATCGGGGTTATATTACCAATTTTTGCCAATTTTGTAGAATCAGTAATATAAGTAGCCTGAGTTGTATTTATGTCAGTAATGTTAACCGTCATATCAGTTACTGAGATATCAGAATCAACGAGATTTCTAATAAATAGTTTCATCTCTATATCTTCACCTGTAATTACATCACCGATTAGTTCAGGGTCCTTAGAAGAATTGTTCTCTTCTGTAAAATATATTCCTTGTTGCTTGTACGCATAATCATAACAAAATTGTGGTTCATATAGCTCAGTAGAAAAAGCTATGACCTGTGGAAAAATCTGGTCAGCAGAACCACCAAGTTGTTTGACTCCAAAGTTAATAGTTGTGCTTGTTTGTCCGTTAGCCATGCTAGAAGATACATCAAATATATCTAAATCTACACCATTTCTGAATGTCTTAGTTGACATAGCAGTTCCTAAATTTGTATAAGAACTGTTAAATTGAGCACCTATAGGATTTAAAGCATTAGAAATGGTGTCATAACTAAACGTGTTTGGATTGTATATTTCTAATACATCACCATCTATTCCGTAATCTGCTTCTCCTCCGAATATTAAAAGTTTACTATTTATAGTACCACTTTTTGGAGTTAAAAAATCACTTATGTTAATACTTACCAGTAAAGGGTCAATAGTCTCCCAAATAGCAAAGTTCTCATACCCATCATAAATAGAAACAGTTTTTAATTTTTCTTCAGGATGAGCTAATGCAGTTTCTTGATCAAGACTATAAACTACTATTAAACTCCATCCTCCATAATAACCCATAACAAGATTAGTGACTGGCCATAAACCATCAGGATTAGGTTCATGATTAAAGTAATATCTATCGGAGAAATCCTTACCTGTGGTAGTAAGTATATGTCCTACAGTAAATGTCTTATTTATATCAGTGTATGTATTTTTTACTAAGTCTGTTACATCTACATAGGCTGAATAGTTCCATCGGTAACTATCATCATCTTTGAAAGCATAATGATATGCCTTACTTGTTGTATCTTTTGTTGTTAAGCTGGCAGTTAGAGAATGATAGTTTCCATCAGGTGTCTTAAGTGTGACTTGGTTCCAGCCTGTAACAGCAGCATCAACTTGAGTGGTTGTTAGACCGACACCTAAATTCTCGTGTAAACCACCCTGCCAAAAAAGACCAGCAAATGAGATGTGTTTAGCTTCTACATAAGATGGTAAATCTAAAGAGGCTTCTGAGGAGTTGCGCTTTCTCGGATCAGTATGAGTATTAAATGTGGTATCGCTAAGAGTGTAATCAGAAGTAATAAAAGCATTATAAGTACTATTAACGGTAGTTGTTAAAATTGAGTCACCAGTTGCATTCATATCTCCTCTAAGACTACTTCCTAGACCTCCATATAGAAGTGTAAATGTAGCATCTAGGTCTAGCTCTACCGAAGAATTAGCAGGTGCATCTGTACCATAGTTATCAGTCCATGAAAATAGTGAAGTTGACATAAAAAATAACACTAAAAACAGCAGCGGGAAATAAAAAGCGTTAGCAAAAGTTCTCATAGAAGACTCCTTGATATAACAAAAAAAATAGGCTCATGTAGTATTTCACATTTATTATGCATCAATTATACTATTTTTTTCCAAATTTTGTATGAAAAATGTTAAATTGGCTTAAATGTGATAAATTGTTTTAAGGTTTAGTTTGAAAGTTTTACTTGGTGTTTAGCCCTATATCATAAGGGCTAAAGCAGAAGGATTTAGTAGTTACTTGTTTAAGAAAGTGGAGATTTTTTCAGCTACACCATACTTAGTAGATTCTCCAAGAATGATTTGAGCAGCTTTTGTGTTGTCGGTATTAAATATTAATGG
>JAQIBW010000309.1 GCA_027858865.1 Sulfurimonas sp.
AACTCATCAGTAGAGTTGCTTTTAATAAGTTCAATTACTTCTGCCGTCTGCTCAGCTGAAAGTGGAAGTGCTGGTACACCAAGAGTTTTTCTCTCGTTAACATGTGCTTTATAGTCTTCTAAAAATGCCATAGTTTTTCCTGTATTTTAATTTACAAAGATTATAACCTAATAAGTAAACCCAAAATAAACAGTGTTACTAAATTACCCATATTTTACTTAACTTTTATTTAAAATGTTTAATTTCGTAACATAATTTCTTTTTGATAATATATTCAAAAATATTTTTTATGTTAATATCTAATTATTACATTATTTATGGAGAATATTATGAACTCATTTAGAACTGAAAGTGACTCATTTGGTAATCTGGAAGTACCTTCAAACATGTACTACGGTGCTCAATCTGCAAGGTCACTTATAAACTTTCCTATAGGAATAGAAACTATGCCCAAGCCTCTTATACGAGCTTTAGCAATGGTAAAACAATCGTGCGCACAGGTAAATATGGACTTTGGTGTCTTAGATGCTAAGATAGGAGAGGCAATTATTCAAGCTTCTAGTGAAGTTATAGAGGGTAAGCTGTATGAGCACTTTCCTTTGTCCATATGGCAAACAGGTTCTGGTACTCAAAGTAATATGAACACAAATGAAGTAATATCTAACCGTGCCATAGAACTTCTTGGTGGAGTCATCGGTTCTAAAGACCCAGTGCATCCAAATGACCACTGCAACATGGGACAATCATCTAACGATGTTTTTCCTACCGCTATGCATATAGCAGCGGTGGAGGAGATTACACACAAGCTACTTCCATCTTTAAAACATATGTATAATGAACTAGATAAAAAATCAAAATCTTTTGAGCATCTAGTGAAGATTGGTAGAACACATACTCAAGATGCTACACCTATAACCCTTGGACAAGAATTTTCAGGATACACTGCGCAGATGCACAACTCTATTCGCAGAGTTGAAGCTATACTTCCTGCTCTATTGAAACTTGCACAAGGCGGTACAGCTGTTGGAACAGGTATGAACTCCATAAAAGGTTTTGATATAGCCTTTGCCGCGCAAATTGCTAAAACCACCAAGCTTCCATATGTAACGGCAGAAAATAAATTTGAAGCATTAGCCGCTCATGATGCAATAGTAGAAGCAAGTGGAGCATTAAACACGGTTGCGGTCAGTGTAATGAAGATTTCTAATGATATTCGCTTCTTAGCATCTGGACCAAGGTGTGGAATCGGAGAAATTAGTCTAGCTGAAAATGAGCCAGGGTCTTCTATTATGCCGGGAAAAGTTAACCCTACTCAAAGTGAAGCTCTTACAATGATATCTGCTCAAGTTATGGGAAATCATACAACTATCTCCATCGCAGGTTCTAACGGACATTTTGAACTAAATGTTTTTAAACCGGTAATGATTTACAATCTTTTACAATCAATCCGCTTACTTAGTGATGGATGCCAAAGCTTTACAGATAGATGCGTAGTTGGGATAACTGCTAATGAAGAGCGCATAGCAAAACTAAGAGATGAGTCACTTATGCTTGTGACAGCTCTTAATCCTTACATAGGATATGATAATGCTACTAAAATAGCAAAGAAAGCACATAAAGATGGCTCTACGTTACTAGAAGCAGCTCTAGCACTTGAACTTGTGACAGAGAAGCAGTTTAAAGAGTGGGTAGTTCCAGAAAATATGATAAGCCCTAAAGAGTTATAAATTTCTTTTTTTTAACTCGGCTTCAATAAGTTCTCTATCGTACCCTCTATAGTTTGCCTTTAACCAAATCATATAAGAGTTTGCAAGGTCACTATACTGCATACCTTTATACTGACCAAAACCAACTCTAGGCTGCGATTTAACTTCTATTATGTTCTCTTCGCATCTAGCTTTTATATCGCTATGTTCTATTAATGACACAAACTCATAAAACTCTACTCTTTTTTGAATTACAAAACTATATGAAGTAAAGTCAAAAATACCGTTACGATTTTTTACAAAATGTTGCAGTTCTTGAATCTGCTCAACTGATAGTTTTTCAAGGTTTCTAACATCTACACGGTAAGAGTTATGGTACTTTGTAAAAACTAAGTGGGCTTTAATCATTATAGTATTTCACGAACACCTTTAGTATTTGGAGAGGATAATACACCCTCTCCTTCTAACTGCTCGATAATCCTTGCTGAACGGTTGTATCCAACCTGTAGCTTTCTTTGTAAGTATGAAATAGATGTTTTTCTGTCTGTCATGATTACATTTTTAGCATCTGGATATAGAGAATCTAGTTCTTCATATGTTTCATTTTTAGAAGTACCTTCACCTTCCGTCTCTTCAACTAGAAAGCTTTTATCATAGTTTGGTGCTCTTTGAGACTTGATGAAGTTTACTATATTTTCTATCTCTTCTTCTGTACTCCATGGAGCATGAAGCCTAACTAAACCCGTAGAACCTGGAGGAGTAAAGAGCATGTCTCCGCGACCAAGAAGTGACTCTGCACCCATTTGATCTAAGATTATCTTACTATCTACTTTTTGCCCTACTCTGTATGAGATGCGAGATGGTAAGTTTGCTTTGATAAGTCCGGTTACAACATCAACAGAAGGTCTTTGAGTAGCTACAACTAAGTGAATTCCAGATGCTCTTGCCATTTGCGCAAGTCTTGCTATGGAATGCTCAACATCTTTTCCACTTGTCATCATCAAGTCAGCTAACTCATCTATGATAACTACAATATACGGAAAGTGCTCTCCACCATCACGTTTTACTTTTATATTGTAGTTTTCTATATTTTTAGTTCTTGTCTCACTCATTAGCTCATAACGGCGTTCCATTTCTGAAACCATATTGTTTAAAGCCACAATAGCCTGTTTTGGCTTAGTTATAACAGGAGTAAGAAGATGCGGAATATCATTATATACAGAAAATTCCAACATCTTAGGATCTATCATAAGGAGTCTAAGTTGATCAGGTGAATTTTTATATAGCAAAGAGAGTATCATCGCATTTATACCAACACTCTTACCACTTCCTGTTGTTCCAGCTATAAGAAGGTGAGGAAGTTTTTTAAGGTCAGTAATAAACGGCTTACCCACTATATCTTTACCAAGAACAATAGTCAGTGGAGATGCAGACTCTTTAAATAGCTTAGAATCAAGCAACTCTCTTAAGTAAATCGTATCTACAGTTTCATTTGGTATCTCTATACCTACAACATCTTTTCCAGGAATGGGAGCTTGAATACGTATAGTTTCTGCACTTAAAGCCATTGCAAGATCATCTTGAAGGTTTAAAATCTTAGATACTTTTACATTTGCAGCCGGCTTAAACTCAAAGGTTGATACAACCGGACCAGCATAAGTTCTGACAACATCACCATCTATTTTAAAGTGCGCTAGCTTTTCTATAAGATAGCGAATCTTATCATCTACTTCACTCTCATCTATAGTATGTCCAGCTTTGTCTGGTTTTTGCAAATACTTAACTGATGGTAGAGTGAAGTTTTTTGGTTTTTCAACCTCACCTCTTTCCATTCCCTCTAAAAGTTTTGTATTTTCTTCCAGCTCATCAACTATGAGAGCATTTTTTTGCTCTTTTACTTTTGAAGCTATATCCAAAATAGTATGAGATTCTGTACTTTTCTCTTCTTCTTTAACTACAACTTCTTCAGTTTGAGGGAGGTCTTCAGTCTGAGGAAGTTCTTCTACTTTCCAGATATCTTCTTCTTGGACTTTTAAGAACTCAGTATCTTCGTTTTTTCTCAAATAAGCTGGTTCGTCATACTCACTGTCTATGCTATTGGCATCTGATTCAAAAGAAGTTTTTGTTTTTGGCATAGCATTTTTAATAAGATTTGCAAATGCTACTGTAACTTCATCCATATTTTTATCTAAAAGTATTAGAGTTGATACAGAAGTAATAATAAACCAAAAAATCCAAAGTCCAAAAAGTCCAATATAAGGAACTAAAAAATCGACAAAATCTGCACCTATTTTTCCTCTAAGCTCGTTGTCAATAAGTAAAGCCTGAGCTAACATAAAAGAAAATATCATCAAAAATGAAGCTAGTGTAGCTTCTAGTTTTCTAAAACTAAATGATGTTTCTCTGTAAAGAAAATATAGTGGTACTAAAAAAGACATAAGATAAACATAGGATATATATCCGAAATATTCATGATTATATGAGGCAAAAATAGCTCCATAACTTCCTATCAATCCGCTACCACCAAAGATCGTAGCAAAACCAAGATAGATTAAAACTCCAAATGTTACGATAAATAAGGTCTCTTTCAAATCATGTTGCCTTTAAAATATAGATAATTGTTTTATAAATGAAGTATAGCCAAAAATGTTCCAGCAGGGAATTTTTTTGGCAATATGCAACAAAAGGGTCTAATAAAAGATAATATAAATAGTTTACTAGACTTAACTTAGAAACTTTTCCTACAGTTGAGAGCATTGATTCATAATTTATCGTTAGTTGAGTTAGTTTTAATGATGATTCTGCTAAGTCAGTATCTATTACAGAAGAACGAAGTGTCATTGTACCAATTTCTAAAAGTTCTGTTCTCTCTTTTGCCATAGTTAAAGCATTTGATTGAGCACCAACCAATGAGTGTGATCTAATAATATGATCTTGTAGAGCATCTATCTTAGCTATTGCATTTTCAATACCAAGATTTCTTACAGTACCGCTTGAAGAATCTGGATAAACTTTATGGTCTTCCACCGCGGTAATCATTTCATCTATTTCTTTAAAAAAATCAGTTTTAGGGTCTACGATTGTAATAGCATTATTTGAATTAAATGTCATGACAGATGCGCCTACAGAAAAATCATCGCTATTTGCATCATACAAAGAGATTGATACGTTTGTATCATTGGATCCAATCTCTTGAAATTGTATTTTCCCATCATGACTTAAAAATGTTTCTCCATTAAAATCAGATGCTTTTATCTTTGCATCATAGTCTACTTCAGTATTTAATGTAGGAATATTATCTGTTACAACCATATTTACAACATCCATAAGTTGTTGATATGTCATCTTATCTGCATCTACTGCAACTCTTGAGGATTCCATATTGAAGATATCATAGTTAGTAATCCCCCCATCAAGTGAAAAAGTAGAACCGGCAGTTGCTAAGTCTATCTGAACATCATAAGCTACTCCCAGTACATTTGTTCCAGTAAGCTTAATCTG
Source organism: Sulfurimonas sp. (assembly GCA_027858865.1). GTDB lineage: Bacteria > Campylobacterota > Campylobacteria > Campylobacterales > Sulfurimonadaceae > Sulfurimonas. Next base: position 5,208 of record JAQIBW010000309.1, read on the forward strand.
TGTTCCATCTAATGTATCAGCCGTTCCCTGAGATAAATCTGCTACATCAGATAGCTTAGTAGAATTAGTGGCAAAAGCATTTTCTACCAATTTAGTAGGTGGAGTTGTTGAAGTATTATAGTCTTTTAGTATTTGAGGGGCACTTGAGGACAAGGTAGAGCCATCTTTACTAAACTGCGTTCTATCATAAACTATACCTTCTATGTTTGTAGCAGCTCCAGTAGCAGAAGTTAGTCCTGATTTTATAAACTCTTTTACGTATAAGCCTGGTGTACCACCTCCAGCTAAAGTAAGCATAATGTCTGAAAATTCATTTTCTCCACTATCTAAAAGATCTAGATTAGTTACATCTGCAGCATCTGCTCCCGTAGTATCGAAGTCAATAGCACCAATCAGATGAAAGTCAAGCTTGCTAGAACCTTTGATTTTGTCTTCTATTTCTATTTGTCCGGATTTATTTATACTCACATTAACTATATCTAAGTTTGGTGTATTACCAAAAGCATCACCAATCTGATTCAGCAGTTCCTCAACTTTATCGTCATCTTTCATAGATATTTGTTTTTTTATCGCAGTACCATCACTTGTAGTACCTCGAAGATAAAAATGATGTTTATTTGTAACTGTGTCAACAGCGGAGTCTGTGTCCCCCATTAAATCACGTATGGTATTTTCAGTGGTTATGGGTTTAGGCAACGTGTCGTTATCAGCACCTGAAGCAAAATTATACTTTTGACTTAAATCGCTTTGAATAACATTAGTTGTTATTTTTCTTTTCGTTAAGACTTCTTCTCCAAAAAATAATTTATCACCAGAGATATTGTATGCTTGTTGGGATTTTGAACCTAAGAATGAGCTCAAAGACCCATCATTACCGTTATATGTCCCATCATCAGAAATAGGTTTGATATCTACCGCAGTTCCTGAAAAAAGATATTGACCATTTATAGATGTGTTTGCCATATTTTTCATATGGTCTTCAACTATTCTAAGTTCATTAGCAATAGCGTCTAAAGATGTGTCACTGTGTGAACCACCGGCAGCTTGTACTAACAGTGTTCGCATTCTCTCCATAGTTGTACCAAACTCATTTAATACAACATCTGTTTGATTTGAAACCTTATAACCACTCTCTGTACTTTTTTTAATCTGTGCTAGTGTAGAAAGCTCATTGTCAAGACTCATAGTCTCAGCAAATGCTCTAACATCATCTTTTGCATACTGGATTTTTAGTCCAGATGCTATCTGCTTGTTTACATCAAAAAGACTTTGACTCAGTTTGGAGTTATTAGATCCATATAAATTATCATAATACATACTAGATGTTATTCGCATAACGCACCTCCGTTTGCTGTTAAAGCATTATAACTTTTATCTAGCAATAAAAGTTCCATGTCACAAAATCGTCTAAATATTATTTACTTTTAAGCAATAAATCACTATCATTCCAACTTATAAGCCAGAGTGGTGGAATGGTATACACGGCGGATTCAAAATCCGCTGTCGCAAGACTTAGGGGTTCAAATCCCCTCTCTGGTACCATATACCCCAAGAACCCTACAAATAGGGCTTCCAAGAGAACAAAAACACAAACTATCAGTGATATTTATAGCTTTTTACTGATAATTTTACTGATAGTATCAGTAGACAAATACCACCTCAATTTAATATCTAGATTATTTTAATGCCTATAAAATGATATCCCCCTCAAAAACTTTCTCATTTCAGCTTCTATTAATATTTATACATCCATTATTCACATACAAAAAGAAAATAGGAGTTAATATGCTTTATAAAGGTTATTTAATTAGTGAAGAAAACAACAGTAACAATATTGGCTTTAAATACAGTATCATTATTAATGGTGGTGTACGTAAATATCATACATTTGGAGAGGCTAAGAAAGCTATTTCACTACATTTAATAAGATTGAAGATACAGTCATTAATAGAAAAGCGGGGACTGAGATTGCTTAATTCATACATTGAAGATAATGAAAAGCCTATCGAGCCAACACAGACATAATAAGTCTGCATTAGCTCTTAACCAGTGCCATCATAGCCGACAATCTTTCAGCTCTATTTACACTATCTTTACCATCACGCATATCAGCTTCATGCATTTGACGATACCATTTACTGTCTAGCATCTCAACAGCAGCTTTTTCAAATTCATGTTCTTCCAGGTACTTCCAAGTTTTTCTAAACTTCAAAAGTCCACTCAAACCCATTTGGTATGCCATCTCTGCTATGGAGTGGTAACCTAAATTCATACTAAGAATTCAACAATTCTAAGTTAAAATAAAATGAATAAGGGAAATCATGAGAAATAGTAAATTAAGCTACAAGACTGTCTTGATTTTTAGGGGCATTATAGTTAGTATTTTTTCATTTGTAACTTACAAAATTCACAATAACGT
>JAQIBW010000209.1 GCA_027858865.1 Sulfurimonas sp.
CCAAGTGCTATTACTGCTTTTGCAATAGCTGAGTCCTCCTCATCATCTGGTATATTCCTTACAAATGCTTGATCAATTTTTAATTTATCAATAGGTAATCTTTTAAGATAGGCCAATGATGAATATCCAGTTCCAAAGTCATCTACTGCTAACTCTATTCCTATATCACTAATTTGTTTTAATGTTTTGATGGCTTCTTCAGGATTAGTCATAATTTGTCCTTCTGTAACCTCAAGTTCAAGCCACTCTGGTTTACACTCAGTTTCTTTAATTAAGTTTTGTAGTGTATCAATAAAATCATCTTTTTTTAGTTGTTTTACAGTTAGGTTCATAACAAGTACTCCAGGGTTTAATCCAGCTTTATACCAAAGGGAGAGTTGCATCATAGCTGTTCTCATAACAAACCTATCTAGTTCGACTATAAGTCCTGTTGATTCTGCAAGAGGAATGAACTTAGCTGGTGACACGAGTCCCATAGAAGGATGCTTCCATCTAACCAATGCTTCCATCCCTATTAGTTTATCTGTTACTCCATTGACTTGTGGTTGATAATAAACTATAAACTCTTCATTTTGTAATGCTGCTCTTAGACTTGTCTCCATTACTACTCTCTCAAATGCAAGTTCAGTCATAGTAGAGTTATAATACTGGTAGTTATTTCTTCCCTCATCTTTTGCTTTATACATAGCCGAATCAGCAAATTTTAAAAGATTTACAGCTGATACACCATCATCTGGATAGATACTTATTCCTATACTACATGAAACATAAAGAGTATTATCATCAACAATAATTGCTTTAGATAAAGAATTTAGTATTTTATTAGCAATTAGAGATGCATCTTGAACTTGAGATAATTCTTCTAAAATAATGGTAAATTCATCTCCACCTAATCTTGCAACAGTATCTTCATCTCTAATAATTTCATTTAGTCTTTTACTAACTGTTTTTAAAACCACATCGCCAATATCATGACCTAAAGAGTCATTTATCTCCTTAAAGTGGTCTAGGTCTATAAACAATAATGCAATATTTTTTTTATTACGTTTTGCAGTTTCTATGGCTTGTTCTAACCTATCATTAACTAAAATTCTATTTGGAAGTCCGGTTAATGCATCATGATGAGCTTGATGATATAAAACATCTTTTTGTTCTCTTACCTCATTTTCAGCCATTACTTTTTGAGTAATATCCATTCCTGAACCAAGAAGTCCAATACATTTATTTTCATTATCAAAAAGAAGAGAAGTATGAAAACTAAACATCAATTTTTCACCACTTTTAGCAATAAGATGATGCTGATTTTCCTCTTTTGGAGCTTCATCCATTTTCATTAGTTCATCAAAAAAAGCTTTTACATTCAAGACTACATCTTGGGGAAGTATTCCTGTCTCAAACCACACTTTACCTAAAAGTTCTTCTTCTTTATACCCAAGAAGTTCTTCACCTTTTCGGTTTAACATTGTCACCCGAGCATTGGTATCTAATGCTATTAAAAGAACCTCTGCAGTATCAAGATAAAGTTTACTGCGATCACGTTCCTGTTTATATGCATCTTGTACTGCATACAATTCTGTCATATCAACATGAGTACCTACAATACGTACAACTTCATTATTGTTATTAAATACTTTTTTAGCTCTAGATAAAATAGGAACATAATGTCCATCTTTATGAAGCATACGAACATTAATATGGAATTGGTCTTGGGAATCTTGTGATGCTAAAAAGCGTTCAATTTCCATCCAAGAAAGCTTACTGTCATCTGGATGTAATAATGTTTCCCATGTCCTTAAATCATTTTTAACTTCATCCTCTTCATATCCCAATATCTCTTTCCAGCGTGGTGATAAAAAGACTTGATTTGTTTGAATATTCCAATCCCAAAGACCGTCATTACTTCCTTGCATAGCGTAAGATAGACGTTCTTGAAGAAGTTCTTCTCTCTTCTCAAGCTCTATCCTTTGTGAAATATCAAAAATAATAGAATATAAATAATCTTTTCCTTCAAGATTAATAGGACCAGCATAAACTTCAACATCTCGAATTGTACCATCGTGTAAACGATGCTTAAAATGAAATACTTCCCTTTTTTCTTCTTTGGCAGATTTCATCTCTTTTTGAATAGCATCCTGACTCATAATATTAATATCGCTAACTTTCATATTGATTAATGTCTCACGATCATAACCATAGAAGTTTTCAGCACTTTTATTACAATCAACTATCTGTTGCATTTTTGGATCAATAATTAATTCAATTGCCTTATTTGCATAAAAAAATGATTTATATCTTTCTTCACTTTTCTTCAAAGAAATCTCATATTCTTTACGCAAAGAGATATCGCTAATAGTCCATAAAGCTCCCATTGACATATCCGCTGGTATATTGTCATCAATTGCTTTACCTGATAGTTCACACCAAATACTTGAACCATCTTTACGACAAAGTTCATACTCTATATAACGTTTAACTCCCATTCTCAATGCATCGAAATAAATTTTTCCATATTCTACATAGCTTTCTTCTGACAGATGAATCTTTCGCATATGAAAGCCAAGCATTTCTTCAGCAGTGTCATAACCTAAAATATCCGCTAATCGTTGGTTAGCTTTTTTTAAGATTCTATCCCCTGTTATATACATCAATCCAGACTGCGTATTATCAAAAATATCTCTGAGATCCTTTTCCTTCTTCTCTAGAGCTATCATAGCCTTTTTAACAGAATTTTTTGCTTGCTTACGATTTGTTATATCTGTAAATATTCCATATATGAAATTATTTTTACGATAATAGATGGCTTCACACCATTTAATATCACCATCTTTACAAGCAACTTTAATATCTTTAGGATTAGAATATGATTTATTGAGAGATTCAGTTTTATCAATCATATTAGCCCAAATATCTAATACTTCAGATCTATATTTTTCATCTGGATAAGCTTTAGAAAACCATTTGTCTAATGTGTCTATATCTTCAAGGTTCCAACCAAACATACTCAAAAAGTACTTATTATAATGATTAGGAAGTTTACCAGTTGTATCTGCACGGGCAATACCTACAGGTAAATCATCAATAAAATCAAATA
>JAQIBW010000265.1 GCA_027858865.1 Sulfurimonas sp.
ATTTTATTAAGACTTTCAAAATTAAAGCTATATGATAAATCAAGTATAGAGATTGTAAATAAAGTAAAAGATAACATTGATAAAAACTTAGAGATATTGGAGAAAAATATACATCTAGATTTAGAATATAGTTCTTTTGGATTAGGTTATATGGAAGCAGAAACAGATGAATTAATTGAAGTAAGGGATTATTTACTTTATAAAACTCATGAGTCAATAAACAATAATCTAGAAGATATTGGCATAGAGTTAATAAACCTTCTTAATGACAATAATTATGAAGAATTTAAAAATGAGCTATCTAAGTCGTTCGTAAATAACTTACAAGAGCTTCCTATCTTCTCAAAAATTGATGTAGGGAGCTTTTTTAATACAATACTAAATATAAAACATAGTACATTAAGGCGAATTTTGCCAACAATAGAAAAGAGATATAGTCAAGCACCTATTAATGAATTACTTGTTGATGAATTAGAATTTTGGCAAGAATTTGAGAAGCTTTTAGATGAAGAATTACCAAAAAGAGAAAAAACTATTAAAGGTGTATGGCTTAATATTCTGAAAGAGAGAGTTATAAAGGGTAAAATTATTGACAAGCTTCAAAAGGCTAAAGATAACAAAGCCTTGAACCAAACAGATGACTCTGTTGGTTAAGTTGAACATTAGAAGTTCCAATCATATTAGAGGGTGCCATGAAAATTAAGGATGTTGTAGAAGATTGGGGTGGCTTTGAAGAGTTGATTACCGATTTACATCAAGATGGTGAACTAGATGTTCAACATGATGTGACTCTTATCGGTGCATCAGGTGCATCCCGTCAAATAGATGTTCTTATCAAACATAAGAAAGGGCCATACGAATATTTGACTCTGGTTGAGTGTAAATACTGGAAAAGGAACGTAGAGAGGGCCAATATCGATGTTCTTTATGCTGGGATGCAAGACCTTAATGCAGCTAAAGGAGTCTTTTTCACAACTAAGGGATATCAATCTGGCGCAGAACAATACGCTAAGTCCAAAGGTATCACCATTTTCGTCATTCGAGAACTAACCGAGGATGAATGGGGAAGGCCGGGAAAAGTAGTTGATCTCCATCTTCAAGTTGTTCATAAAACTATTGCGAAAATTGAACCTTTTAACACTAAAGTTTCATTTTCTGAGCATTGTGTTGATAAAACCAATCCTGGATTAAGTTTAGAGTTTGGAAAAGATAATAATAAAACTCAAAACATCATAATTTCTAAACACAAGGAAAAGTATAAAACCCTTGAATCCGTCATGGAGTATGCAGCTAATGAAACAGTCAAACAATTTCAAAATAAGTCTTTGCTGATTAACGGTGGTGAAGAATGTACGCGTTATCTACAAATCAATGTTAATGTACCTTTTGAGGAAGAGTTGCAAGTATATAGAGATGAAAAAATATTTTATCTTCCACGCGTAGAAATGACTGTCGGTTTAAAGGTTTCACAATCTAGAATTGTCATTGATCGATCAGTGAACTATAACTACGCGTTTGCTGTAGTGGATTGCGTGAATGACAAGTCATTTACTGCATCCAAGCATAATAAATCAGAGTTTTCTGAGTGGTCAGAATTAAAGCATCGAAGTGAAGATGACAAGCAAGAATATGTTAAAAATGGCAGCATAATTTCAGTTTCAGTAGCCGGCTTCTTTGACCCCAAAGAACTTAAAGGCCTTGAGTCTGTACCCATGAAAAAAAAATAGGGGTCTGGTGATACCTATACTGTATAAGAAAGAAGAGTACTTGTTCGACTTGTAATTAGGTAAGGCGTAAAGATAGGCAATGAATTTTACGCTTGCAGTGCTAACTCTAAGTGCAGACATACTGCCGCGGCTTGATAAGAGATTAGAAAGTGAAGGGGTCAGTCGCCACCTATAATTTTTAGAAGAAGTATTGATATTTGCTAACTTACACCCCAGTTGCCACGTTAAAAGCACCTTAAATCAAGCCACATCTTCAACTTCATTTACAGATTTAAAAGAGATACTTTTTTCATAAACCTCATTATCAAATGGAATATTATTTTTATACAAAGAGTGAGCAATTAAGAGCATCTTTCTCATCACTGCAATTTGAGCAACAGTGGAATGTTTTCCATTCTCTTTGAGTCGATCATAAAATACCTGCATATAAGGATTAGATCTTACAGCAGAGAGTACAGGCATAAACAACATACTTCTATAAATGGCACTACCTTTCTTTGAAATACGAGAACGACGATTGATAGATGTACCTGACGTAATTTCTATGGCATCAAGTCCACTTAATGCAGTTAGTTCTTGTCTATTAGCTTCTGGGTAAGTGATAAAAAGGTGTATCAATGCAATACCAGCCTTATCTCCAATGCCTTTAAACGATTTAATATTTTCAAATTTATCATTCAATTTTTCATGAGATTTTATAAGCTCTTTCATATCTGTAATGATTATCTCTTCTTGTAACTTTAACTGTTTAATCTCTTTTTTGAGTTGCTTAATAATATAGTTACTTCCATCCTTTGATTCTAAAGCTTCGAGATGGTTAGAAAAACCTGTTCTTTGCTTTTGAAGTAGCTTGTAATAGCTTAGCATCTCACCTAAAGTCTCTTGCCTCTTATCAATTACGGGTACCTTTATATCACCATCTTGTGCCATAACATGAAACAAATAAAGCATTTTCGCATCAATAATATCTGTTTTACTTCGATGATCTAAGGCTTTGGCAAAGTTAGCACTTTGTCTTGGATTTACCATAAAAGTGTAGATACTTTGTTGGGAACAAAAATGTTTTAGCAGAGAGGAATAAGGACCTGTAGGCTCAAAAATAAAGACCACGTTCGATACCTCTTTTTTATAATACTTTTTTAACTTTGAGTATAAACCGTTAAGAGACTTTTTACTGTTTTCAATACTAATATTCTCATCTTTGATGGGAATATAAACTTGTAGTGTTGCTTTTGATACATCAATTCCGATAAAATGGAACATGAGAACCTCCTAGTAATAGAAGAGTTCGTTAGGACGAAGCTTTGCTTCGTCTGATTAGCTGCTAAACCCAACCTCACCTCGCAAAATGCAGTCTAGATAAATCCGACTAAGTTGCCACTCAAGTTTTTAGTTTAGCTATCCTACTGGGGTACAGACTCAACCTTAATTGGTCTTAGGGGTGTATCGATATACTAATGAACTTTTCTTCTTTTTATTATAACCTTTTGGGCTATTTGTTATTATACGAGGGGTTGAATCTCCACTTT
>JAQIBW010000172.1 GCA_027858865.1 Sulfurimonas sp.
ACATTAAGACCTTTTTCTTTTGACTTTAAAATCCACTTTTTAACATTATCACTAGAGTGACCACGATTTATCTTGTCTAGTGTTTCATTGTACACAGATTGGATTCCAAACTCTATCCAGATCTCTTTATCTTTGTTAAGCTCAGCTAAGTAGTCTAGAGTCTCATCTGTTATGCTGTCAGAACGAGTACCTATACTTAGTCCAACCACATTAGGAAATGACAGAGCTTTATCATATAGAGCTTTTAAAGTCTCAAATGGGGCATAAGTATTTGTAAAAGATTGGAAGTAGACTAAAAACTTCTCTGCGCTATACTCTTCATGCTGTCTTTTGCTAATAGCGTTAAACTGCATCTCTAGCTGGTCAAGTTGGTTTTGTAGATTTGGATTTGATTTTGAGTTTAGGTTAAGGTGAAAGCCTTTTAGCTCTTGAGTCTCACCTGTACTTGCACTAAAAGAGTCATTTTCACAAAAGGTACAGCCGCCTTTTGCGACTGTGCCATCTATGTTTGGACACGTAAATCCAGATATATTGATTCCAACTTTGTAAACTTTGCAACCAAACTTATCTTTTAAGTAGTTGCCAAAGGTAAAAATCTGTTTCATTAGACTATGTACTTTCCTGTAAAACAAGCAGTACAGTAGTTGTCTTCTTCTGAGTTTACACTTCTAAGAAGCGAACCTTCGTCCAGGTAAGCTAATGAATCAGCTTCTATATATTTACAGATTTCATCTATAGACATATTCGCAGCGATTAGATTAGACTTGTCAGGTGTATCAACGCCATAGTAACAAGGATCAGTTGTTGGAGGAGAAGATACGCGCATATGAACTTCACTTGCTCCTGCTTCTTTTAACATTCTAATTATTCTTCTTGAAGTTGTTCCTCGAACGATAGAGTCGTCTATAACAATAACTCTTTTGCCTTTAATAATATCTGTCATTGGAGAGAGTTTCATTTTAACTTTTAGATCACGCATCTCTTGAGTAGGTTCAATAAAGGTACGGCCAATGTAATGATTTCTCATTATTCCCATCTCGTAAGGGATACCACTTTCTTGAGAATAACCTATAGCTGATGGAACACCACCATCTGGAACAGGAATAACTATATCAGCTTCAACAGGTTTAACATGTGCTAACTCTTTACCCATATTTTTTCTTGTCTGGTAAACTGATTGTCCGAAAACTTTAGAATCGGGACGAGCGAAATAAACATACTCAAAAATACAGTGCTTTGGTGTTGGTTCAAATATTTTTATACTTTTAGGCTCTCTACCTTCTTTAAATATAAGAAGTTCACCTGGCTCAACATCTCTGACATATTCAGCACTAACAAGGTCAAAAGCACAAGTCTCAGATGCTACGATATATCCACCATTTGGTAAGCGACCTAAACTTAGTGGACGGAAACCAAAACGGTCACGCATTGCAAACATTTTAGTTCTGCTTAGAAAAACTAGAGAAAAAGCTCCCTCAATTTTTTTAACAGCGTCAATAATTCTAGGAGTTAGTTTGTCTTCTTCGCTTTTTGCTATAAGATGGATAAGATTTTCTGTATCCATGTAAGTTTGAAAAATTGCACCTTTTTTAATAAGGCCATCACGAACTTCTTGGGCATTTGTAAAATTACCATTGTGAACGATAGCCATTTCACCTAAGTCATATCTGGCAAAAACGGGCTGAGCATCTAGGATTGAGTCATCACCGGCAGTTGAGTAGCGAGTATGACCTATGGCACTTGAGCCACTTAGAGTTTTTAGTTTAGCTTCATTAAAAACACGCATAACTAAACCACGTTTTTTGATAGTGTGTAGTTTTTCTCCATCTGAAGAACTGATTCCAGCTGCCTCTTGTCCCCGATGTTGAAGCGCGTGGAGTGAAAAATAAGCTAGTTTGGAAGCTTCTTCATGACCAAAAATTCCTACAACAGCACATTTTTCATTAACATCTTCTAGCAAATTATTTTCCTTGTTCTACAATTATGAAGCTTTTTAAATAAACCCAAAAACTGCATTTAATCCATTTTGCGAATTATACTGAATTTGTCCTAAATCTTTTATAATGTTTTTACAACTCTAAACAATCACTTATTGAGTATAACCCAGGTTCTTTATCTGCCAACCAAGTTCCAGCTCTGATAGCGCCTTTGCTAAAAGTATTTCTTGATGTAGCTGTGTGATTTAGTTCTATAAACTCACCATCATTGTAAAAACCTACGGTATGGCGACCAACTATATCTCCACCGCGAAGAGCCATTACAGCTATCTCATCTTCTGTTCTCTCGCCGATGTTACCATCTCTTCCGCTTACACGAACTTTATCTAAGTCAAGACCACGACCGGCGCACGCTGACTCACCTAGAGTAAGTGCCGTTCCACTTGGTGCATCTTTTTTATGTTTATGGTGCATCTCAACTATCTCAATATCAAAGCCATCCAATGCCGCAGATGCTTGGTATACAAGTTTGTTTAAGAGAGCTACACCTAGAGACATGTTTGTAGCGTAAAGGACAGGCATATTTTCACTAGCCTGTTTTAAAAGGTTTAGTTGGTGTATGCTTAACCCGGTTGTCCCTATTACTAGAGGTTTTGGAGTTTTAATAGCTGCTTCTAAAAGAGCTTCACAAGCCTCTGGAAGTGAAAAGTCTATAACTATGTCACAAGCATTTAAAAATGATTTTATATCTGTGCTTACTAAAACTGAAGGGTCAATAGAGAAGTTAAGTTCAGTTCTTACGAAAACCGAACTTAAACTGATATTTTCACTTTCTTTTAAATCATTTATGATTAATTGCCCAACTCTACCATTTGCACCAAATACACCAACTCTTACCATTTATTTTATTCCTAACTTTTCTTTTAATTTAATTTTTCATCTACATATGAGATAGCTTGCAGTGCTGCAACAGCACCGTCTCCAGCTGCACTAACAACTTGTTTAGGAGCAGCTATCCTCATATCACCTGTAGCAAATAAACCTTCTACAGAAGTTTTCATGCTAATATCTACTATAACTTCACCTGCAGAAGTCATATCACATAAGAAGCTACCATCTTCTTGGATAAGAGTTTGATTATTTACATCATTACCAACAAATGTAAATATGCCAGGAACTTTAATATCACGAAGTTCACCATCTTTATTTTTAACGCGGATGCCAGTAACACCCATGTTGTCTCCATAAACTTCATCAGGAACTGAATTTAAAACAAGTTCAATATTCTCGGTTCTTTTTACTCTCTCAATAGTATTTGGAGCTGAACGAAAGGTATCTCTTCTATGAACAAGATAAACTTTAGAACATATTTTAGCTAAATAAAGTGCTTCTTCCAAAGCAGTGTCTCCACCACCGATAACTGCAACTTCTTTTCCTTTGTAGAAAAAACCATCACAAGTAGCACAAGTACTTACTCCACGACCAAAAAATTCATCTTCTCCTGCAAATCCTGCGCGACGTGGAGATGAACCAGTTCCGATGATAACACTATGCGCATCCGTAATAGTTCCGTCACGTTTGTGTATTTTAAAAATATCTCCATCTTTACTAACACGAGTAACTTCTAGCATTTCGTGTTTTAAGCCAAATCTTTGACACTGTTCTGGCCATGGTTCCATAAGTTCCATACCAGTTATCTCACCAGTTGCCCCAGGATAGTTTTCTATCTCAGAACTTAGAGTGATTTGACCACCAGGCATACCTTTTTCAAACATTGTAACGTTTTCTAAACCACCGCGAGTTGTATAAAGTCCCGCAGTAAGACCAGCAGGTCCACCACCTATAATTGCACAATCTAAAATATTTGACATTTGATTTCCTATAAGTTATTAATTTGTTTGGATAACTCTTCGAGATTATCTAGTTTTCGTATCATTATATTTATCTTCCCATAAAGAAACCAGTTCCTTTATTCCGCTTGGACCGCTGTGGTCACTAAAGTTAAACCCTTTGGGTTAGAATTATAATAAATTAACACTTTTTGATAACTCTTCGAGATTATCTAGTTTTCGTATCATACTATCTTGTTTATAAAGAGACTCTTTTGATTTCTTTATAAAAAAAATAGATGGGGATTCATAGATATTAAACCTCTGAATAAAACTAAGGGAATTCTTTGTTCCACTTCTTAAAAATGTCGTTCCTGCACTGTTTTCTTGGACTTCATTATAGTAGTCGATTGCCAGTATAGGTAGCTTAAGGTTTGTTTTAGAAAGTAGATCCATAGTGTCTTTTTCTTTAGAACTATAAAAAATTACAACATACTTCTCGTGCGTAGGAGAAAAGATATCACTTTTTTCGTAAAAAATCCACTCTTTAAAGTCAATAAATTTGTATTCTGAGAATTTATAGTTGAAGTATGCAAAGGCACCGGCTATCATAGCGGCACCAAAGAACGAAGCTAGAAGAGTAGTGACAGAAAAGAGGCTTTTGCCTCCTCCATTTGCCACTATCAGAGCTCTTCTAAAATTACGCTAATAAAGCGTCGATTTTTTCAGCTAGAGCTTGTTTTGATTGTGCTCCAACAACTTGGTCTACCATCTCTCCATCTTTGAAGAACATGATTGTAGGGATAGAACGGATACCAAATTTAACAGCGATATCTTGCTCTTCATCTGTGTTAACTTTACAGATTTTAGCTTTACCTTCAAAGTCATCAGCTAGCTCTTCAATCACAGGAGCGATCATACGACATGGTCCACACCATGGTGCCCAAAAGTCGACAAGAGATACTCCTTCGCCTAAAGTTGCTTCAAAATCTGCACCAGTTAATTCTATATATTTGCCCATTAC
>JAQIBW010000269.1 GCA_027858865.1 Sulfurimonas sp.
GAAGTGCTGGAGAAAATATAGATTGTATTTTTTTAATACACCTATATTTCGAAAGTTTAGAGAATTGAGGTCTATGTTGAATAAATTGAAGAATTTGAGCACTGTTTTTCATGCGCTTATTATAGCAATGTTTGTGTTAAGTGTAAACGGTTGTGGATATAAACAAGCTCCATATTATCAAGAAGTTGCTCCTGCTGGTGATGATAATGTTAAATTTATCATAAAAGAACCGACTAAGTGATGCAGTATGATGTCATAATAATTGGGGCAGGAGTAGCTGGTTTATATGCAGCATCACACCTACCTAAAGATAAAAAAGTACTCGTTATAAATAAACGTGAGACTTTTAAATGCAATAGCTTTTATGCTCAGGGAGGCGTAGCACTCTCTAAAGATGCTGATGATATTCCATCTCATATAAAAGATACGCTAGATGCAGGAGCCGGTCTTTGTGATGAAGAAGCTGTAAAAATATTAACTCATAATTCTAAAGAAGTCATAGATGATTTAATTGATAACGGATTTAAGTTTGACACTGATGAAAATGGAGAACTGCTTTATACCAAAGAGGCTGCGCATTCTACAAGCAGAATTCTTCACGCAGGCGGAGATGCAACAGGTAGATATATGCATTACTTCTTGCTAAAACAAAATCAGCATTCATTGCTTAGCGATGCTAGAGTTGTTGACCTACTTATTAAAGATGGTGAGTGTTATGGTGTTACTGTCTTAGATCATAGAGAGAGTAGAAATATCTATGCTCCAAACGTGATTATTGCTAGTGGCGGTGTAGGCTCACTCTTTGAGTACCACACAAACGCTCCATGTATAAGTGCTGATATGCAAGGTCTTTGTGTAATGAAGGGTATAGAATTAGAACATATGGAAATGATGCAGTTTCATCCCACAGTTTATGTAAACAGTGAGTATGCACAAAAACTTCTTTTAACCGAAGCTCTAAGAGGTGAGGGTGCAACCATAGAAGATGAAAATGGAAAAAGATTTTTGTTGGACTATGACCCACGCGGTGAACTGGCTTCTAGAGATATAGTAAGTAAGGCTATATATGACTATACTAAAAAAACAGGCTTAAAAACTTATCTGAATCTGCAAAACTTTGACTATAACTATTTTATGCAAAGATTTCCAAACATATACAAAAATTTAAGAGATATAGGGTTTGATGTACCTATGCAAAGAGTACCTATTTCTCCCGCTTTTCACTACGCTATTGGTGGCATAAAGAGTGATTTAAAAGGAAGAGTTCCTGGTGTCGGTGGACTTTACGCAGTAGGTGAAGTCGCATCTGTTAGAGTTCATGGAGCAAATAGACTTGCATCTAACTCACTTCTAGAGGGTTTGGTTTTTGCAAGAGAAGCGGTTCGAGATATTTTAAATAATCCACAAACTAAAAAGATGATTGAGTTTGAAGTTAGTGATGAGGTGATGAGTCTTAAAGAAGATAAAGCAAAAAAGAACCTACTTCGTAGAATTATGTGGGAAAATGTCTCTATAGTAAGAACAAAAAAAGGTTTAAATGAAGCATTAGAGCAAATTAATGCTCTTTTGAAAGAAAATATTGGTAAACTGCTGAAATTCCGTTTACTTACAGCAAAAGAGATAGTTCTCTCTAGTTTAGCTAGAGATAAATCTATTGGTGTACATACAATTTTAGAGGAGAAAGAATGACAAGAGTAGAAGATGGCGCTCACGCGGTTGATTTAGCGGTTGAGCCATTTGGTTGGTTATTATTAGCAATATTTATAGTAGGGTATTATTTTATTGCAGCAGAAGAAAAGTGTCATATAAATAAGGCTAAACCAGCACTATTTACGGGTACTTTTATGTTTATGTTGCTGGGTGGCTATTATGCAGTCAATGGCTTGGATTTTTCAGCATTTGACGTTGAAATAGCACACCTGATTTTAGAGATAGCAGAGATTTTCTTCTTCTTATTTGTTGCAATGACATTTATTGAAGCACTTATTGAAAGAAATGTTTTTGATGCTTTAAAAGAAAAGCTACTTAGTTCTGGATATGATTATAAAAAACTGTTCTGGGTAACAGGACTTTTAGCATTTTTCATCTCTCCAATTGCAGATAATTTAACAACGGCTCTTATCCTTTCCACTGTGCTTATTACAATAGAAAAAGATAACAAGGCTTTCTTAATTCCTGCTGCTATTAATATAGTTGTAGCTGCAAATGCAGGTGGTGCTTGGTCTCCATTTGGTGATATTACAACACTTATGGCATGGTCTGCTGGTAAGGGAACATTTATAGATTTCTTATTTTTATTTCCAGCTTCTATTGTTGGTTGGGGTATTACAGGTTTCTTACTTTCTCGTTTTGTTCCGAAAGGGCATCCTAAGAAAATTGAAGGCGCAGAACCTGTACATATTCACAAGGGTGGTAAAGTAATCATCGCGCTTGGTGTATTTACAATTGCTTCAGCAGTTTTAGGCAAGCAACTATTGCACTTACCTCCAATGTGGGGAATGTTATTTGGTCTTTCACTTTTACAACTTTACGCATATACACTTAAAAAATATCATGATCATGATATTCAGATTTATAAATCTGTTTCCAAAGTTGAAAATGACACACTGCTATTTTTCTTTGGTATATTAGCAGCTGTTGGTGCACTTCACTTTGCAGGTTTCTTAGCTCATGCAGCTCACTTATATACTATATTTAATCCAACTTATGTAAATATTGGTGTAGGTTTCTTATCGGCAATCGTTGATAATGTACCAGTTATGTCTGCAGTTTTAAAAGCTTCTCCAGACATTCCTTTAGCTCAATGGATGCTAGTTACTCTGACTGCAGGTGTTGGTGGTAGTATGATTTCTTTTGGTTCTGCTGCAGGTGTTGGTGTTATGGGTAAACTTAAAGGTGTATATACTTTTGGTGCTCACATGAAATACTCTTGGACTATCGTAATAGGTTACTTCGTATCAGTTGCTATTTGGTACACTCAGTATGAAGTTTTAGGACTTTATATTAAGCCTCAATAATGCTCTTCTCTTGAACGAAGGGAACATTTTTCTAAGAAAAATGTTTACCGTAGTTCAAAACAGAGAGAAAAGTACTTGTGTGGGCATATCTTAATCTTTTTTATAGTATCCTTCCACAATTATTTAAATCACATTTTTTTAAAAGGTCTCTCCAATGACAAATGTAAGCATCATCGTTTTAGATTTTGGTTCTCAGTACACTCAACTTATAGCTCGTCGTCTTCGCGAAGATAAAATTTATTGTGAAATTCTTCCATACCATACATCTGTAGAAGATATTGAAGCAAAAAAACCTAAAGGTATTATTTTAAGCGGTGGTCCATCTTCTGTTTATAACAAAGATGCTTATGAAGTTGATCAGGGTATTTATAAAATGGGTATTCCTATCCTTGGTATCTGTTACGGTATGCAGAGAATTGCTGTAGATTTTGGTGGAAGTGTAATCCGTTCTAATCATCATGAATATGGTAAAGCAGAACTTACGATTACTAATATTGGAGAAGGTTGTTCACCACTTTTAAAAGACTGTGATGATGAAAGAATTGTATGGATGAGTCACTCGGATAAGGTAGATGTTTTACCAGAAGGATTTACTCCAATAGCTACTTCATCAAACTCTCCATTTGCAGCAATCGCTAATGAAGAAAAACGTGTGTACGCAATGCAGTATCACCCAGAAGTTCAACATTCAGAAGAGGGTTACCTTGTGCTTCGTAACTTCGCAAAAAATATTTGTGGGGTAACTGAGAAATGGAAAATGGAACATTTTTTAAAAGAGCAGATTAAAATTATTCGTGAAAAAGTAGGAACAGGAAAAGTTCTTTGTGGACTAAGCGGTGGAGTTGATAGCTCTGTTGTTGCTGCTATTCTTTATGAAGCAATCGGTGATCAACTGATTCCAGTTTTTGTTGATAATGGACTTTTAAGAAAAGGCGAGCGTGAGCAAGTCGAAGAAGTATTTAAAATCAACCTAAAGACTCCTTTAATAACTGTAGATGCTGTTGATAACTTCTTAGGAAAACTTGCAGGTATAAGTGACCCAGAAGAAAAACGTAAAATCATCGGTCACACTTTTATAGAAGAGTTTGAAAAAGAAGCTAAGAAACACGATGGTATCAAGTTTTTAGCACAAGGTACTCTTTATCCTGATGTTATTGAGTCAATCTCTGTAAACGGTCCATCTGAAGTTATTAAATCTCACCATAATGTTGGTGGTCTTCCTGATTGGATGGATTTTGAACTTATTGAACCTCTTCGTGAACTTTTTAAAGATGAAGTTCGCAAGATTGGTTTAGAACTTGGTCTCCCATCAGGTATGATAAATCGTCATCCATTCCCTGGACCTGGTCTAGCTATACGTATTATGGGTGATGTAAATGTACCTGATTTAACAATTTTACGTGAAGCTGATGTAATACTTTTAGAAGAACTAAAAGCTAGTGGTTACTACGCTAAAACTTGGCAAGCCTTTGTAGTTTTACTAAATGTAAAATCTGTTGGTGTTATGGGTGACAATCGTACTTATGACAACACTGTATGTGTTAGAGTTGTTGAAGCTGTTGATGGAATGACAGCAACATTTGCTCACTTACCACATGATTTACTAGAGAGAATTTCTAGAAGAATTATCAACGAAGTTGATGGTATAAATAGAGTGGTTTATGATATATCATCAAAGCCTCCGGCAACTATTGAGTGGGAATAATTTCCCCTCATGCTAAGACAAATTTACCTCTTCGCAACTTCAAAACACCCAGATGCTATAAGTGCTAAATCTTTACAAGTAAGATTTTTAAAGCCGAAGATAGACTTTAGTAAATACGATTATCTTATTATAACTTCAAAACAAACAGTTAAAGCACTAGAGCAATATAATAAAGAAGAATTTATAAATATACCGGCACTTTGTGTGTCTCCTAAAACAGCCCTTCCTTATAAGAATTTCGGTGGAAATATTTTAGATACTGGTGATGGTTATGGCGATAATCTAGTAAAAAATATAAAAGAAAAATCTAAAGACAAAAAATGGTTATATCTAAGAGCTGAACTTATAGCATCTGACTTTGTTCTAAGATGCAAAAGTGATGGTTATAAGATAGATGAAGAGATACTTTATGTTAGTGAATGCGCTAAAGAAGCTTTAGAGGTGCAAGTAAGTGAAAATCCTATACTAATATTTACTTCTCCATCAGCAATTGAGTGTTTTTTAAAAACTCATACTATAAGCTCAGATGCTAAAGTTGTAGTCATTGGTAATACAACTGCAAAAGCTCTTCCTAGCGGAATAGAATATAAAATATCTCAAAAAACGTCCATAGAGAGTTGTATGGAAATGGCTTTATCGCTGCAAGTGTGAGTGAAATACAATTTGTTAAATAAAATCAAGAATTTTTTTAGTATAATATATTTATAGTCTGAGTAGTTCGACATATCGTATATATGAGGGTTCTACATTTTCAAACAGTGAACAAGTAGAGTTCTTGTGTGTCGGTGTCATCGTTGGAGATATGTTAACTCTGTCGAGATGATGCCGCCTATAGAGGACTCTCTCTTCACCCAAATACGGCTTTTAGAACCGAGCCAATAACGAAACGGCTACTCGGGCTATTTTCTTTTGATAGATACCCCATTACTACAAATAAATTCGGAGAATATATGAAAATATTAATTTTAGGTGCAGGCGGTAGAGAATATTCTATTGCAAGAGCAATTTTAAATGAAGAAAAAGAACATGAAATATTTTTTATGCCAGGAAATGGCGCTACAAACAATTTAGGTACAAATTTAGATATTAAAGATTATAACAAATTAGCAGATTTCGCAAAAGAAAATAGTATAGAACTGACAATAGTAGGTCCAGAAGCTCCACTTGTTGATGGTGTTGTGGATATATTTAAAGCAAAAGATTTAACAATTTTTGGACCAAGCAAAAAAGCTGCACAGCTTGAAGGTTCAAAAGTTTATATGAAAAACTTTCTAGCAAAGTATAATATTCCGACTGCTCGCTATATAGAGACTGACTCAATTGAAGATGCTTTTAAATTTACAGAGACATTAACTGCTCCCATAGTCGTTAAAGCTGATGGACTTTGTGGTGGTAAGGGCGTTATTATCGCGCAAAGTCATGACGAAGCAAAAGTAGCAATCTCAGAGATGCTAAGTGGAAAAAGCTTTGGCTCTGCTGGACTCAAAGTTATTGTTGAAGAGTTCCTTGATGGTTATGAGCTTTCAATGTTCGCTGTTTGTGATGGAGATGATTACATCTTACTTCCAGCAGCACAAGACCATAAAAAACTTTTGAATAATGATGAAGGTCCAAATACTGGAGGAATGGGTGCTTATGCTCCAACACCATTGGTTGACGAAGAACTATATCAAAAAGTTAGAGATAGAGTTATACGTCCTACTTTAGATGGAATGAAAGAAGAGGGCGCACCTTTTGAAGGAGTTCTTTTTATTGGAATCATGGTTGTAAATGGTGAACCTATTACACTAGAGTTCAATGTACGTTTTGGAGATCCTGAGTGCGAAATACTTATGCCACTTATGACATCAAGCGTAAGTGATATGTTTTATAAAGCTGCTACAAATAGACTAGGTGAAATAAAAGTAGAATTTTCTAAGCAGTATGCAGTTGGTGTTGTTATGGCTAGTGGAAATTATCCTTATGGAAGTTCAACTCCTGCAGAAATAATTTTGGATGACGTTCATCATGGAGATATAGAGAAGTATACTCATATCTCTTTTGCCGGTGTAAGTAAAAAAGATGATGTACTGTACGCAGACGGTGGTAGAGTTTTAGTTTGTGTTGGTTTAGGCGACACCATAAAAGAGGCAAGAGACAGAGCATATCTTAGATGTGGTCAAGTTCACTATGTTGGTAAAAAGATAAGAACAGATATAGCTTATCAAGCTCTTTTAGAGTCATAAAATTGAATGAAGAAATAGAAAATATACTTCACCGTGAAGGTATTGTGCTGGCAAGTAATAAAAAAAGAGCGATGGCTTTTTTTATAGACGAGATGCTACTCTCATTTTTACTTGTTGTTGCACTTTGGGATTCATTTGCACAAGCAGAGACAATGGAGCAGATGATAAACATAACAAACACATTTGTTTTAGAATATATGCTTATGAAGATTATCTATCAAGCCTTTTTTGTTATGCAATATGGTGCTTCTCTTGGTAAAATAGTTATGAAGATAAGAGTTATAGATATAAATACTATACAAACTCCAAATGTAATGGTTTCACTAAATCGTTCTATCTTTCGTGTAATCTCAGAATTATTTCTCTACTTAGGTTTTTTATGGGGTCTTCTAAATCCTGAGAGACAGACATGGCATGATAAAACAGCGAGTACTTTGGTCGTAGATGCTTAAACTCCTAACTCTTTTTGTAATCCTTACATCATTTCTTAATGGCTCAGATAAAGTTGAAATATATGCAACTTCAATGGAGTCAAAAGATAATATGGTAAAAGCATCTGGTGAAGTTACAGTTGTATATAAAGGCTATTACCTAAGTGCACAAAGTGCTACTTATGATAAAAATAGTGGAGAGTTGGAACTATTTGGAAATATTAGAGCTAGTCAGGGGAAAAATCACAAGCTTTTAGGTGATTATGCAAAACTAAATATTGCAAAAAAAGAGCGAACTTTTAAACCATTCTTTATGCTTGAAAAAGAATCAAAAGTTTGGATTAGCGCAGATGAGGGTTGTGCTGTAAACAAAGACTTTGATATTAATTCCGGAGTTATGAGTGGATGTAATCCAAACGACCCTCTATGGAAAATACATTTTTCATCATCTATATACAACTCAGATAATAAATGGCTAAATATATATAATGCAAGAATTTTCATATATGATATACCGGTTTTTTATACTCCTTATTTTGGATACTCTTTAGATACTACAAGAAGAACAGGACTTTTAACTCCTGCGTTTGGTACTTCTGCCGTAGAAGGTATCTATTATGAACAACCTATTTATATAGCTGAGCAAAACTGGTGGGACCTTGAGTTAAAACCTCAG
>JAQIBW010000299.1 GCA_027858865.1 Sulfurimonas sp.
TAGATAGTTTTAGAAGTGGTGAAACATTTTCAAATGGCAACTTAAAAAGTTTTGGACATTTTAAAAATCTTTTAGGTTTTAATGGTGAGGTGATTAGTGGAGATATTAACGATAAAGAGTTGCTTCTAGAGTTAGAAATAAACTATAAATTTGATTATATTTTTCATGAAGCTGCTATTTCTGACACAACTGCATTAGAACAAGATTTAATGATTAAAACAAATGTAAATGCTTATAAAGATTTATTAGAATTAGCGATAAGACACGATGCTAATATGATATATGCATCTTCAGCAGCTACATATGGAAATGCTGAGTCTCCTCAAAAAGTAGGGAGAGAAGCCCCACAAAATGTTTACGGTTTTTCTAAACTTAGTATGGATAACCTAAGCCGTGAGTATATGAAAGAGTGTGATATATCTATAGTAGGGCTTAGATATTTCAATGTTTATGGAGCAGGTGAGTACTTTAAAAATAGTACAGCATCTATGGTTTTACAATTTGGACATCAGATATTAGCTGGTAAAAATCCTAAACTCTTTGAAGATAGCGATAAAATCCTTCGTGACTTTATATATATAGAAGATATTGTTCAGGCTAATATAAAAGCTATGCAGCCAAAGAGAAGTGGCATCTACAATGTTGGAACTGGTAAGGCTAGAAGTTTTCAAGATATAGTAGATATTTTACAAAGAGAACTAGGCACATCTCTTACTTGTGAGTATATTCCAAATCCTTTTATTGGTAGTTATCAGTTTCATACAGAAGCAGATATAGCTACTACAAGAGAAGCTCTTGGATATGAGCCTAGGTTTGAGATGGAAGATGCTATTAAAGCATATGTCGGCGAGATTACAAGACTCTTTAAAGAAGAAGTTAAATAATGAATGTTCTTAAAAACTTTACTCCAAAGATATTAGTTGTTGGTGATTTAATGATAGATCACTACTTATGGGGTAGTTGTGAGAGAATATCTCCAGAAGCACCTGTCCAAGTTGTGGATATTTCTAGAGAGACGACGGTTCTTGGTGGAGCCGGTAATGTAATAAATAATCTTAACGCTTTAGGCGCTAAGGTTAGTGTTAGTAGTGTTATTGGTGATGATGATAACGGAGTAGAGCTTAGAGAGATGTTGAATGAAATTGACGTAGATAGTTCAAACCTAATAGTTCAAAAAGATAGAAAAACATCGAAAAAGAGTCGTATTATCGCAGTTAGTCAGCAGATACTGAGATACGACAAAGAGAGTAAAAGCGAAATAGAAGAAGCATCTGTTAAGAAAATAATAGATTCAATCTCTGTAAATATCTCCTCTTATGACGCTGTAATTCTTTCTGACTATGGAAAGGGTGTTTTAACTGATGAATTATGTCAAGATATTATTTCTTTGGCAAATAAAAATGGTGTGAAAGTCTTAGTAGATCCAAAAGGTAGTGACTTTTCAAAATATAAGGGAGCATATCTTTTAACTCCAAATAAAAAAGAAGCAATTCTGGCAACTGGTATAGATATTAAAGATGATAAATCTTTAAAAGATGCACTTGTTAAACTTAAAAATGAAGTAGAGTTGGATATCTCTTTGATAACACTCTCTGAAGATGGAATTGCTATTTATGATACTCAAGTAAAAAGATTTCCTACAGTTGCTAAAGAAGTTTTTGATGTAACAGGTGCTGGTGATACCGTTATAGCATCTATAGCCTTTGCTCTTAGTGCAGACAAGAGTATCGAAGAGACAGCTTCATTTGCAAACTTGGCTGCCGGAATTGTTGTTGGAAAAATTGGTTCCGCAACTGTTACTTTAAATGAGATAGAAGAGTATGAAGCATCTCTGCACAAAAGTACATCAGATGCGCATATAAAGGGCTTTGAAGATATAGAAAAAATTGTAAATCGTTGTAAAATAAATGGTAAAAAAGTAGTATTTACAAATGGATGTTTTGATATTTTACATGTGGGACATGTTAAGTACCTCCAAGAAGCAAAAAGTTTTGGAGATGTTCTTATAGTAGGTCTTAACTCAGATGAGTCCGTATCAAGACTTAAAGGTCCGTCTCGTCCTGTAAATATTGCACAAGATAGAGCTTACATATTGGCGGCACTAGAAGCTGTTGATTATGTTGTTCCTTTTGAAGAAGATACTCCACACTATCTTATAAAAATGATAGAACCTGATACTCTTGTAAAGGGCGGTGATTACAAAGGAAAAGATGTTGTTGGAACTGAATTTGCTACTGAGTTGAAGCTTGTTGATTTTGTTAATGGCAAAAGTACAACAAAAACAATCCAGAAAATACAAGGAAAGTAATGTTAAAAAAACTTGGACTACTTGCTGTATGTGCAGCATCTGCTTTTGCAATGCATACTGTAGAAATTAATGTAAATGATAAAGATTTAGAGTTTGGTACACGTGTTGATATGGGTCAATTTAATGATACCGTTGAACCGGATAGTGTATTTGTAGGTGCAAAAATACTTCATGGAAGCGTAGATAATAGTGAATTTACAAGCAGTAGTGATATGCAGGATTATATTGAAGTTAATTTTTTGATGCAAAGAAAAGTTGAAGCTACAGATCTTGTTATCGGATTGGGAGTAAAACTTAATGGAACAAAGAATTTTAGTAGTATTCCTTTAGGAGCTGAAGCTAGTTATAGACTTGCATTTAGCGATAAAATGCCACTTTTCCTTAGAGGAGCTATATATTACGCACCTGAAGTTTTAGCTATGCAAGATGCTAAGAACTTTTTAGAGTATCGTGCTGCCCTTGATCTTGAAGTTATTAGAAATGGTAGTGTAACGGTAGGTTATAGATCAATTGATACTAATTATGAAAGTACAAAAGGTGGAGATGTTAATTACAATAAGTCAGTATATATTGGGTTTAAATTCGCTTTTTAATTAAATAAGCAGCTCTTTGCGAGCTGCTTTATAAAAAAGCTTTTGAGTTGAGATATCTTTTGGTATTGGAATCTCATTTAAAATGCTATCACTTAATATTTTCCCCAAGTATGGACCAAATACAAATCCCCTAGACCCAAGAGCATTTATAATATATAGGTTTGGATAATATTCAAGTATATCTTGTGAAATTTTTGTACCATTTTTTATTGATGGATATTTTTTTAGTGAATTTTCATAGTCTACTATTTTGCCGACTACAGGAAAATAACTTTTGATAGTAGCTCTCGCTCCTTTGTATGTTTTTACAACTTCTAAATTTTCTAAATCAATCAGTTCTTTAGCTTTATTTAAAAGAGAATCAACTTGATCTTTTTCGCTATCTACATAGAAGATACATTTATCACAAGTTGTTGTACACTCTAGCTGTGATGAATCATGTCTTTCATGAGTTGCTCCAATTGCTACGGTATTATCATCTTTATTTGTAGATATTGAGATAGATTTGTGGATGTTAAAAGGAACTTTTGTTGTTGTCTTAACATCAACTCTAAGTCCAAATATAGGTGATATTTGTATGTACGGATGCTTGACTAAAGACCTACTAACACCTTGAGCTAAAATAATGTTTTTTGCTTTGATATCTTGTATGGAGTAAATATCATCTTCAAAAACTAACTTGTCTATATTTTTTTTGTAAAAAGCACACCCTTCTACCATTTTATTACAAATACTTAAAGGTTCTATGACAGCTGCATTTTTATAAAAATAACCGTCTATATCTTTAAAGTTACTTGATGTATCTTGTAATTTATTTTTATCAAAATATTCATATTCTATATCATTATTTTCTAATTTCTCTTTTGAAAAATTATCATTTGGAACTCGTAACACGCCTTTTTTATTAATAGAATCAGGGAGTAGTTTTTCATAAAAGTCTATGGAGAAGTCTAAAGCTTCATTTACAAAAGTGTTATAACTGTTTTTCTTGCCTGGAAGTGGAGAAAGAAATGCTCCAGCAACTCCACTAGCTCCTCCGGCGATTCCTTCTCTATCTACAATAGCTACACTTTTCCCACTTTTTTGTAAAAAATAAGCAGTGGAGCATCCGGCTGAACCTGCTCCTATGATTAAAAAATCATATATTTTAGAATCCAAGTTTTTTTACCGCTTCTAGAACTTCAGTGGCTGTAATACTCTTCATACAATCATGATGCCCCAATGGACACTCTCTCTTCATACATGGAGAACAATCCATCTCATGCCTAACAATAGTGCTTTTTTCATTCATCCACTGAGATGTCTCTTTGTATTTTGTAGGACCAAATATAGCTACTGTTGGTACTTGGTAAGCGGCAGCTACATGCATAGGTCCGCTGTCATTTGTAATAAATAATGAACATCCCGCAATGCTTGCACAGAGTTCTTCTATGTTTGTTTTTCCTGCTAAATTTTGATAGTTTTGTACACCGAAAGATTTGAGATTTGATTCAATTTCACCTGCCATTTCTATCTCATTTGGCCCACCGAAAATGATAATGTCAAATTTATCTGAGAACTCTTTTGCAACCTCTGCAAACCGCTCAGGATACCAACGTTTTGCGCTTCCATAAGTAGCACCTGCATTGATGCCAAGAGTAGCTTTTGTAAAGTGTTGGGGTTTTATATATAGTGCAAGGTTTGGAATATTACCATTCCAATGATCTGCATCTGTCATCGCTAACTCAGAGTACTGTTTTACTAGATGCTGCGCGGTTGAGATTTTAGGAGTATGTGATAGTAAAAACATAGAGTGCCATGATCTTCTAGAGATGCAAACTACAGTTTTAGTAAACCTTAAAAGTAGAGATGCATGAAACTGATTTCTAAAGTTTACCCCTAGATGAAAAGTGCCTAAATTTTTTGCTAGTTTGTATGTGGCAAGATATCTATTTGAAGCTTCCTTAGTATTGTCTACTACTGCTCTCTCACAAAGTGGATGATGTTTCAGTGCTTCGATGCTCACATAACTACCAACAAATGTAAACCTTGCATCTTCGTAGTGAGATGCTAAAAGCTCAATCGCCGGAGTAGCCATCACCGCATCTCCTAGCCAGTTTGGTAGAATTATTAATATCTTCATTACTTAGTCCACTTGTTTTTCTCTAGAAGTCCGGCTTCTGCAGTATCAACGCCAAAGAGTAGTTTTTTCATACTTTGTATATTCTCTTCACTGCCAAGTTTCTCAACTATATCTTTAAAATTGTATTTTATATAGCCATTATTTGTGATTAGACCGATTAAATTACCTGCATAAAAATAAACGAATCTTTCATTTACATCTTCATCAAACAGTGAGCTTCCCATAGTTGTAACTTCTGCCTTCCAGCCTAACATATCTATAATTGTTGGAAAAATATCATTGTGAGCACCTAGAGTTTTAATCTCTTGTGGTTTAAATATTTTTGGAGCATAGATAATAAGAGGAATTCTAAAATGCTCGATTGAATCCAGTTGTTTGTCATTTGGACGATATTTTCTCGCAGTTCCATTGAGAGCATTTCCGCTTCCATGATCAGAGGTAAAAATAAATATTGTTCTGTCAAACCAAGGTTCGTTTTTTACACCCTCCATAAATCGGCGAATGGAGTCATCAGCATATATGTAAGCATTTAGAGCACCGTTATAGTTTTTAAGGTCATGAGGGTATCTCTCATATTTTTTACTTGGAAGATGATAATCAGAATGAGTAGTATCTGTAAATGCAAATCCTAAAAATGGCTCTTGCATCTTGTTTAGTTTTTTATGATAAAAATCAAGCATATTGAAATCATAGGTTCCAGTAAGAGGTTCTCGCCCAGCATCTATAGTTTCTACATTTGGCATATCTTGCGCGCCATAATATTCATCAAAACCAGATAATGCACTTACTGCATCTACTCTATATGAACGCCTGTTCGCAGCCTGCATAGAGATAGTTGAATATCCATTTTCTTTAGCAATCCCACCAAGATAACTTAGGTTAGAGAGTTCTAAACCTTTACCTAAATACTGCGCTCCTGCAGGGATCGTGACTCCGGTAAACATGGAAGTAATACCAAAAATAGAGCGATAACCGTTTGAGTAAAAGTTTGTAAACTTTAAACCTTCGTTGCTTAGTTGCTTAAAGTAAGGGGTGACATTTAACTCTTTATATTTAGTAAATCCGTCTATATGCTCAGCACCAAAAGATTCAAGTAAAACTATTACAACATTGTATTTTTCTTTATCTTTAAATGAATATTGGCGAAGAAGAGGGTAGTCTTTGTCAATAAAAGGAGCATTTGGCGTATTTAGCGCAGTTCTAGATATTTCTATTGCTTCATCTATACCAACTAGATTATGTTTAGCCGTTTTTTTAGCAGTTCTATAGATTGTAAAAAAACCATTTAGGGCTAAGTTTCCACTACTTACTTTGTTTACGGCAAATGCATCACTACTACCAAAACTTTTACCAGCAAAGTTATTTCTTATACCGATAAATACAACTAATATGGTGATAATCGTTATAACTAGTAATTTTTTTCCTGATATAAAGTCTTTTAATGTTGTTGAGAAAAATTTAAAAACTAAATATAAAAACATGATACTCATTAGTATCGCACCAAGCGTATAAGGTAACATTGACCCAAATGCCATGCCAACTATAATATCCATATCATCGCCTAGATGAAATATCTCATTTGAAATATGTCTATGGATGTAGTCGTAGTAAAGTAAATCACTAAAAGAAAGTATGAAAATAATGTTTAAAATCACTGCCCATATTAGCGCTGTTCTAGCTCTGTATTTTGGGCTTTTAATAAAGAGAAGAGCTAAAATAAATATGGAAGAAAATGTAAATATAGTAATCATATCTACACGAAAACCCATTAATAGAGAAGCATAAAATTCGCCCGTAGTCAGGTCTGAAAAATCATCAATATAAAAGTTGTAAAGAGTTAGTCTTATAGCCATCAAAACTACAAAACTAAAAATAATCAATGTGACAATTTGTCTTAGTTGATTTTTATGCACTAGAGAGTTTCCTCTTTAAAGATAAGTTTATAAAGAATATGAGTTGTGATATAGACTATGAAAAATGAGGTCACAACATCACTTAAAAAATGCCCACCAGCGGCCATTCTTGCTAAACTTACTGAAGTTCCAAAAGTTAGAGCAAGTGCTATAAAAAATCTTTGTCTTCTTTT
>JAQIBW010000193.1 GCA_027858865.1 Sulfurimonas sp.
TTTTTTATTACTAATATCTACAACTCTAATCTTCTCTGGTTGTGGTGGCAGTTCTGCTGCTGCTCCGGCTGCAAAACCAAAAGTACTTCCTGCATGGATAAGTGCTCCACTTCCAAGTGACAATGATAACTTTATGTATGGTATGAGTGTAGAGTCTGATAGAGAGGCGGCAATCAAAGCTGCTTTAAGTGATATGATTGCTAAGCTTGGTACAACTATAGAATCTACATACGAAAGTAACGTAGAAGTTCAGGGTGCATTTGTAAACTCTAACATTAAAAATCAGATAAAATCAGGTGTATCTAAAGTAAAAATAAATAACTATAAGGTTATAAAGTCACATAAAGTTAGTTATAGAGAATTTGCTGTTATGATTGAGACAGATAAGCAAAAACTTGTAGTAGGTCTTAAAGAAAATCTAGAAGTTCAGAAAAAAAATATAGTGCAAAAGTATTCTTCTCTTAGAGGCAGAGATTCTCTAACTAGATACAACACTAAAAAAGAGTTGTCTGAGAATGCAAGTGAACTACTGTCTGAAGTTTTAATAATTGCAGAACTAGACAAAAGTTTTAACAAAACAGAAAATTTAGACTTCATAACAAACAAACAAAAAGAATTTTTAGCAGAATCTAAAAATCTTAAGTTTTATGTTGAGGGTAACAATAAATCGGCTAAGTTTGTTGATAGTATCAAAAACTACTTGGCACAAAGTGGGCTTAATGTTACAAACTCTAAAAATAAAGCTGTACACGTTAAAATAAATACTACTGATAGAGTTAGTGGAAAGATAGCTATTTTAACCCTTAATGTGAGTGTTTTTGATAAAGCTCAACGTATTGGTGGTAAATCACTAATAGTAAAAGAGAGATATAACGGCTCACAAGCTAGTGTATATAAAAATGCTTCTATTCATTTAGAGCAAGATATTAAGTCTCAAGGTATTAACCAAGTAATAGGCATTAATCTTAACATAGATTAATTGCTCTATACTTCTCCTTATGTATAAACAACCTCAAATATATTATTTAACTCACGAAAAGTTAAAAGACCCAGCTTATTTTAAAGAGTATATTGCTTTAGATATGGATAATAGCTACTATTGGAGTGATGATTGGTCTATTGATTTTTATGTTGAACTAGCACTTGCTGGCTTTATCAATACTACATATGATACAAAAGGTGGATTAGTTCTTCTGCCAGAACTCCAGTTTGATTATGCTATTTTAGATTTTAAAGATCTTCATGTTTCAAAAAAAGTAAAAAAATTACTAAAAGATGAGAGTTATAGTTTCTCTGTAAGCCGTAGATTTGGTGAAGTACTACAAAATATTTGCTTACAACATAAATATAACTGGTTAAAAGAAGAGTACTTAGCTCTTCTAAAAAATATCTATGCAAGAAACAATGAGATGAAAAACTTTAGGATAATATCTGCTGAAGTTATTTCAAAAGATACAAATAAAGTTATTGCAGGAGAAGTAGGTTACATTATTGGAAGTACATATACGAGTCTTAGCGGTTTTAGTTTAAAAGAGAAAAAGTACAACAACTATGGAAATTTGCAACTTGTCTTACTTGCAAAGTTTTTAGAAAACGAGGGATTTTCTTTTTGGAATTTAGGTCATTCTCATATGGTGTATAAACAAAAACTTGGATGCAAGATTTATGAAAGAAGTGAATTTTTAAAAAGATGGGAAAAAGATATAAATTTAGCAATCATTAACCCCTCTTAGATATACTTACACTAGATTAAACACAAGGTCATTTACATATGATTTCTAAAATACAAATGATAAAACAAGAAGTTTCTAAAGTAGTTGTTGGGCAAGAAAGGATGATTGATGGACTTCTTATCGCTCTTTTATGTGAAGGGCACATCCTTATCGAAGGTGTTCCAGGACTTGCAAAGACTACAACAGTTAATGCACTTGCAAAATCACTAGGCTTAAACTTTAAAAGAGCTCAGTTCACTCCTGACTTATTACCATCAGATATACTTGGTGCAGAGATCTATGATCCACAAAACAATAGTTTTAAAATCAAAAAAGGTCCTATTTTTACAAACCTTCTTTTAGCAGATGAAATCAACCGTGCTCCTGCAAAAGTACAGTCTGCTCTGCTTGAAGTTATGCAAGAGAAACAAGTTACTTTAGGAGATGCTACATTTAAACTAGATCTTCCTTTCTTTGTTATGGCTACTCAAAATCCTGTTGAACAAGAGGGTGTTTACCAGCTTCCAGAAGCTCAACTAGATAGATTTATGCTAAAAATCGTAGTTGATTACAATACAAAAGAAGAAGAGCTTGAAATAGCAAGACGCATTTCTAGTGGAGAGTTTGAAACTATAGAACCTGTAGTTACTCATGCTGATTTAGAGGTGTTGAAAAAAGCTATAAAAGATATTCATATAGATGCAGAAGTTGAAG
>JAQIBW010000064.1 GCA_027858865.1 Sulfurimonas sp.
TACATTTTGTCCCATCAATGTTAAGCCTATTTATAGAGTATGTTAAACATGGTGATCATTTAGAAGATATTAAAAGTTTTAAACCCTACATCGAAGGTGTAAATATTTTTGATGAGAAAATAGTTGTAAAGGGTAATAAACTAACGCAAAAAATAGTTTTTGTGGCAGAGAATGATTTTGTGATTGCACCTTTTGTTTTAAAATATTTTGATCCCCTTTCAAAAGAGATAAAAACTATATCAACAAATGAAATAAATATAAAAGTCAAAAATGCAAAAGCAAAAGAAAAACTCACTATAAAAAGAGAAGAGAACGAGATGCCAAAAGTTGTGGTGAAAACTTCTTCACTCCCAAATCTTTGGATTATTTCGATTTTTATACTTGGATTACTCTTGGGTATATTGCTTATGTTGTTGAAACCGTGGAAGTTTTTAAACAAAGAAAAAAGTGTTTCTATTAAAGATCATAAAACTCTTCTTATGAAACTACTTCCATATAAAGATGATGAGCAAGTACAAAATATTGTAGATATATTAGAGAAAAATATCTACTCAGATGCTAAGATAGATGTAGATAAAAAACTATTAAAAGAGATAATAAAGAAGTATAAACTAGTCTAGAATATCGTGAAGTTTATAACCATCATTCATGGTCTTATTTACTTCACTCCATTCATCGTTTTGTATACTCTTCTTCAACATACCAAGTTCGCCTTCAAAAAGCTCTATAGCTTCAAGCAGATTTGATTTGTTTTGTTTAAAAATATCTTCCCACATATTTGGTGAGCTTTTAGCAAGTCTACTCATAGAACGAAATCCACCGGCTGCAAGAGCTAAAATAGTATGTTTGTTCTCTTGCTTCATAACAGTGTTAGCAATAGAGTAGGATATTGCGTGAGGCATGTGTGATATAAAAGCAGCATGGCGGTCGTGCTCATCTGCTCCCATAAAGTACTTTCTCATTTTAAGAGCTTTAAATATCTTTCTACTAACTTGTTGTTGAACTTTTCCGCTATCTTCTAAGTCACATAGAACTACTACCTGATCTTCATAAAGACCTTCAACCGCCGCATGTGGACCAAAGTTTTCTGTTCCTGTCATAGGATGAGCTGCGATAAAGTTTTTTCTTATAGATACGGGAACAGAGGAGACAATTTTTGACTTAGTACTTCCTAGGTCAATAACAGTAGTGTTTTCATCTATATCTGTTAAGTCTTTAAGCGCAGATATTACTCCATCAACTGGAATGGCTAAGAAGATTACATCATAGTTTTTAACTTCTTCAAAGTCTACTATTTCATTAACCAAACCAAGTTCTAGAGCCTGCTTCTGATGCTCTGTATTGTGATCGCTTCCAACTATGTTATCGATAAAATCTAATTTTTTTAGACTAAGTGCCAACGAGCCACCCATAAGTCCAAGTCCAACAATTGCTATGTTCATATTCTTCTTTTTTATTTAGTTATGAAATTATGTCACAATTTACTTAACATTCACCCTAAGTGTCGTAGATTATTTATAGCTGTTTTTTAAACCAAGTTGTTATAATCTCTTTCTCACCTTTGCTCAGTTTCGCTTCATCATGAGCAGAGATGTAACTAGGAAGAGCCATTATCCCATTGTTTACGGTAATAACTGCACGTTTTAGTCTCTTGTGCTTTATCTTAGAATCTATCTTGTTCCAGACAGAAAAGTTCATAGCCTTTCTACCTTTGTTTACATGTGAAGCAACGAAGAAAGATACAGGTGCAATATCTGAATAGTATGGCCATTTTGTCTCATTTGAATGACAGTCATAACAGCCTTTTTTTAAGATACTCATAACTTCATTCGGTGCTTTTAGAGATATGCTTTCATCCACAGGAGGATTTGTCTTATCCACAGAGATAAACTGTATTGATATAAGTAAAATGATAGTAATAATAAGTGTTTTTTTTAGCAAAGTGATAGCCTTTATAATTTTTGACATATTAGCTAAATAATGTCAACAGATTGAATTAATAACTTCTTTACAAACATACGTTGTCTTACTGTTTATTTGCAAGAAGATTTCAATTATATAAAGAAAGTTTGTTTATATAGGTGCTATTTACCTATAGTGCATTACATCAAAAATACACTAATTTCAGTTTTGTTTTACTTAACATTAACCTCATAAAAGGTAAAATCTCTTCTTATTTTATAACTATGGAACCTTAATGAGAATATTTTTAGCAATCATGCTAACCCTAATAACAATAAATCTATTTGCTATGACTGTAAAGTCTATTAATTATGATGGAATGGTACACATTTCAAAGCCAGTTGCTTTAAGAATGCTTGAGTTTGATGTTGGTGACAGTATCGATGATAAAACTCTTGATGAATCAATAAAGAAATATTTCAAACAAGGTTATTTTGACGATGTTTGGGCTGAATTTGATGATGGTAATCTAACTTATCATTTTAAAGAAAAAGCTATTATCTCTAAGATTGAGCTAAAAGGCTGGAAAGAAAACGATAAAGATATCTTAGACAGTGTTGTTCAAATTAAAAAGGGTTCACTCTACGATAAGAAAAAATTAAAAGCTGCTAAAAAGAGAATACAAGAAGCGATAGCGCAAGACGGTAAAATAGACAGTGTTGTTGAAATCGAAGAAGAAACTCTTGACAATGGTAGTATTAAAGTTACATTTATTGCAAACGAAGGTGAAGAGATAGTTATAGAAAAACTAGACTACATTGGTGTAGTCGGTTTAGAAACTGATCTTTTTAACGATGTCATCGCAAATAAAGAAGAACAGTTTATGGGTTGGTTTTGGGGACGAAATGATGGAGAGATGAAACTAGCTGATTTAGCTTACGATCCGTTAAGAATCCGTGACATGTATATGCAGTATGGTTATCTAGATGCTAAAGTTGATGTGCCATTTGTAAGAGTGAACTTTGACCACTATACTGCTGATATGAGTTACCAGATAGAAGAGGGTGAAGTTTATCATATCAGTGGCATCTCTATCAATCAAGTCGACCATGTAATTGATGATGCAAAGATACGAGAAGTTATTAGTTTAGAAAAGGGTGAAGCTTTTAATATAAAGACTTTTCGTGATGACGCACAAAAAATAAAAACGATTATTGCAGACCTTAGTTATGCATTTGTTCAAGTAGTTCCTGACCTTAGAAAAAACAAAAAAGATCATACTGTTGAAGTTGTTTTTAAAATCACTCCCGGTGATAAAGTTAAGATTAGAAATGTTGTAATCTCAGGAAACAATAGAACTCTAGACAGAATCATACGTAGAGAGCTTTATCTAGGGCCTGGAGATATGTACTCTTTAACTGACCTTAAAGATTCACGTAACTCTCTTGGTAGGCTTGGTTTCTTTGATGGTAACACGATAGAAGAGAAGAGAATAGATAACTCTAGTATGGACCTTGTAGTAAAAGTAAAAGAAGCACCAACTGGTAATGTTCAACTTGGTGGTGGATATGGTAGTTATGGTGGACTACTTGTTACTGTAGCTGTAAATGATAGAAATATTTGGGGTTCTGGAATTAATATGGGTGTTAAAGCTGAAAAATCTGAAAGAACTCAAAACTACTCATTTAATATCTCAAACCCTAGACTAAATGACAGTGACTTTAGTGGTAACTTCTCTATCTTTAAATCATTCTATGAATATAATGATTACAGTGTAGATTCTGAAGGTGTAAGTATTGGAGCAGGACATAGATTCTCAAGACATATTAGCGGGTATTTAGGATATAGTTTTTCAGATAATTCTTATAGTGATGTAGATGCTAACTCTACGGTAGCAACTTCAACTTATTTTGAAAGTTATTCTAAAAGCTCAATTCTTATAAACTCAAAATTTGATAATACGGATGATTACTATCTTCCAAGAGAAGGTTATACGATTAGCCAAGGTTTTGAGAAGTCAGGGATGGGCGGAGATGCAGATTTCTTTAAGAGTAGAACAAATTTTGCGAAATTTATAGGACTAGAAGATTATCTAGGTTTTGATGCTATTTTCAGATATAAAGCTAGATTTTACTTTGCCGCAGATACTGGATATCTACCAATAGCTGATAAGTTTTATATGGGTGGACTAGGAAGCGTTAGAGGTTATGAATCATATTCTATCTCTCCTACTGAAACATTGAGTGATGGAACTATTAGACGTATTGGAGCAAGACAGACTTTTTCAAATAATGCAGAGTTTAGTTTTCCACTTGTCCCTAAGGCCAAGATGAGACTTGTAACATATTTAGACTGGGGATTTATCGGTGATGATTCTTTAACTGAGTATTCTCGTGGTGGTTATGGAGTTGGACTAGAGTGGTTTTCTCCTGTAGGTCCGATTCAGTTAATGTTCTCAAAACCACTTAACAGTGAAGATGGCGATAAAACATCATCTTTCGAATTTACAATGGGACAGAGATTTTAATCTCAAAAAAATTTATTTTTGTAGCTTCAGGGGGTGATAGGGACAATTTGTCCCTGTCACTATAATGGGCTTTGCTCATTATAGTGTGAAAAAGTAGTTAAAATATAACTTTAAAATCTTCTATAGTATCTAGCTTATTTACAGACTCTTTGCATAGGCGAAGAGTCTCTGTTGAATCTATCTTCAACACTCCATCATTAAAAATCAATTTAAAATCAATATTTCTAGGTCTATTGGCTACAAGAGATACGCTAAGAGAGAGTAGGTAGCTAAGAGCATTAAGAGTCTTTTGCTCAGGTAGTAGTTCCCCATATTTTTCTATATGCGAAGATGATGGTAGTTTCTTTTTTGCATATTTACATAGTGTAGATATTAATGTGATTTGATTGTGCGTAAAACCATACTCTAAAGCACTCTGAAGTATATAGTAGCTGTGTTTATTCTTGGAATAGAAGTGTATATCATTTCCACAAGGATAAAGCTTTGCTGCAATACTAAGATTTTTGCGATATGAAACATCTATACCTAGATGCTCATGTGTAATATCAAAAAGTTTTTTGACCAGTGAGCTTAACTGATTAGATATCCCTTTTTCACTTACGTGAGAGTCTAAGATATATCTGGCTGAACTATTGTAGTGCTCAGGCAATTTGTCTTTAGAACCTCTTAGCAGATCTGCTAAAAAAGCTCCTTCTCTAACACCAACACCACTTGTTATAACATTAGTAATTGATAGCTTCTTTAGAACCCTTTGTAGTATTAGCGCACCTGGTTTAATAATATCAAACCTATCACTCTTTATGCCAAGGTTTTTAAGTTCAGTCTCGTTTGCTTTCATGATTGATGAAATAAAATCGTCTAGCTCTACGCCACTGTAAGAAAATGCATGGAGTTTGTTAAGTGGATGATTTTTCTTTTTCATAATAGCATTTGAGATAGCTCTAAAAGTTCCACCAATACCAACAAGTGTATTAGCTTTTAAGCCATCTAAAGCTTCTAGTTTTGCATCTATGTACTCTATGGCTTCTTTTTTGTTTTTATCGTCACAAAATAGCTCTTTGAGTCTTACTGTTCCTAAATTAAGAGAGAAAGTGTTTGAAACATTTTTATCATTTATGAGCGCTAGTTCAGTTGATCCACCGCCAATATCGATACTTAAAGCATCTTTTTGGGCAGGAAGAAGGTTTGCACAGGCTATTGCACCTAAGTACGCTTCTTTCTCACCATCAATGATTTTAATATTTAGTTTTAATTCTTCTTTTACTCTTTGAAGGAAGTTCTTTTTATTTGGAGCATCTCTAAGGGCTGAAGTTGCAACACAAAGAGTTTTTCTTGCTTTGTATGAAGAGATGATGCTTAGGAAGTCTTTTAATGCGTCTATTGTTCTTTGCATAGCAATCTCTTGAAGATTACCACCGTTTTGGTAAGCATTTTCGGAGAGTCTCACTCTGCTTTTTGATTCGTTAAGCAGATGAAATGCAAAACGAGAAGTTTTTTCATAAACTACTAGTCTAACTGAGTTAGAACCTATATCTATAACTGCTACTCGTTTTGCCATTAAAAGAGACTTTTATTCTTCATCTTGTAAATGTTTTGATTTAAATTGAAGTTCTGCGATAGACTCAACATTATCTTTATCTAAAACAATACAATCAACTGGACATACAGAAATACATGCCGGTTCATCGTAAACACCAACACATTCAGTACATCTATCCGGGTCTATAAAGTAAATAGGATCACCCTCTTCGATAGCAGTAGTCGGACATTCTTCGCGACATGCATCACATGCGATACACTCATCATTAATTAGTAGAGCCATTAGTAAACCTTATGTTTTATAGTTGTTTTTTTATAGAATTATTTTTCTATAGTTTATATGCCCGATTTATATCAAATTATAGCTTCAGAATTTTTTAAATGCTTACCTTTTTGGAAGTATACAAGATAATTTAGAGTTTATTTCTAGTGAAGATATCGTTCCATCGATTCCATCTGTTCTATTTTGAATTTTTATCTTTGCTCCTAAAGCATCAGCTGCACTTTTTGCTAAGAACAATCCTAGTCCAACACCAGACTTATTTCCTTGTCTTTTAAAGGGTGCAAAGAGGTCTATACTTTCATCTATTCCACATCCTTCATCAATGACTTCTATAAGTAGTCCAAACTCACTTTGAGTACTTCTTAGGGTGACTGATTTATCTTTTGCTGTGAATTTTAGAGCATTTTGCAAAAAGTTTTGAATAATTTGATTAAGTAGAGATCTCTGCATAGTTGCCATAAAAGCATTTGGCTCAAAGCGCATATGTAACTCTTTACCTTCATTTTCAGCTAATAGTTTGAAATCATTGGCTTTTTCGCGCAGTAGAGCTATCACATCTACTTCAACAGGTTTTTCAAGTTGAGCACCTTCTTGGCGACCAATGTTGAGAATATTAGATACGATAACATTCATCTCATCAATAGTCTTATTTGTTGTGTTAAGAGCATCAATATACTCCTCAGGACTTCTTTTTTTAATGAGAGTTACTTGATTTTTCAGTTTTATGACTGCTAGTGGAGTTTTAAGCTCATGAGCAGTTCCAATAAATAGTTCTTTTTGATACTTAACAAAGTTTTGTATCCTTGCTATAAGGTGGTTAATAGTACTTCCTAGTGGCTCAAACTCTTCTGGAAGCTCTTTTACTCTTATAGGTCTCATTAGATGCTCATTCATATTTGAAAGCCTTGAGCTAATAGTTTGGATTGGTGTGATTAACATTGTTGATAGAGCAATGGCATATACTATTACAAGAATAAAGCCGAGAATGTTGATTATAAATATATAACGAAGAATTTTAGCTAATAGTTTTTTTGTTGGAGTAATCTCTTTTGTAATTTTTAAATAGCTTAGCTCGTCAAAATTAAAAGGATAAACAAGAGTTAGATATATATGTCCTTTTTTACTACTCTCATATAGGTCTATATTTTGGTTTAGCTTTTTAATATGAATAATCTCAACATCAATTCCTAGTACCGCATCTGGAGAATCAGGGTCTATTTTAACGAGTGATTGATTAGTTGCTATATTTTTTGCATACTGAATCAACTCTTGATGTTTTTCATCATATATTGAATTTTCAATATATAGATATAAAAACGATGAAAATATAAAAATTAAGGAAGCTGATGCAAAGATCAGTTGAATAAGAAAATTTCTTCTAATACTTTTTTTTGAAAACATTTATTACCTTGATACTAATTATATGAAATTATATCCTAGTATATTAAAATAAAAAGAGAGTGTTCTGAAAGTTTTGTTTTGAGGTGTAGTTTAAGAAGAAAGTAAAACTGAAAAGGAAGCGAGTTCCTTTTCAAATTTTAAATATTATTTAGTTTAGTTCTTTTGGGAAACAAAAACGGTAACCACGACGACGAACAGTCTCGATAGTTGTGATATTTAATGG
>JAQIBW010000327.1 GCA_027858865.1 Sulfurimonas sp.
CTTTATTGGAGGTAAAAGATTTAAAAATAAGCTTATCACCAGGCATATAGCCTTTTATCTCTGCAGCAATCCTCCTTAATGGCATTAGTAAGCCCTTTAATAAGCGCATTTCTAAATATAAATATAAAGCTAATAAAGCGGCAAAGAGAAATCCAGTTGTAGTATATTTATAAGAAAGTTCTTTCAACATCTGGTTACTATTAACAAGTTCTAAAGTCCCCATTTTATTTTTAGAAAGATAGTTTTTGGGGCTATAAACATCTTTTTTATACTCTATATTATATGAATCTCCTGCAATATATTCTGGTGTATTACTCTCAGATATAAGCACTCCGTTTTTATCTTTAAAAGCTATATATTCAAGCTTATACGCAGTAAGCATATTCTTTAAAAACTCATCCATTTCAGAACTATCCGCATGATTATTTATAAAATACCACACAGCAATTCTAGGGGTTAAAGATTCAGCAATTATTTCAATATGTGTATTTTCAGATTGCATAAAAGTATCGTTAACAAGCTTATGTATAAACATGCCTCCAGCTACTATAATAAAGGACAAAGCAAGAACAATAAACATAAATAACTTGCGTTGCAAAGAAATAGCACTAAGCGATTTTATAAACTTTTTACGTATAATTGTCATTCAAAACACCACATATCATTTTCTTTCTTGTTTAGATTTGTGATATTATAGCATATCATTTTATTTATAATCTTGCGAAAACCAACTAATTATGCCAACAAGACAACATACAATAATAAGTCAAACCCATTCAGTCTTTTATTATCATATTTTTTGTATAATCGCCATATTTAATTTACAAGGAATTTTGTAACATGAGCTTTTTAAAAGAGTACGATAGTGAAATATTTGAGTTATGTGAAAAAGAGTTAGAGCGTCAAACTGACCACTTAGAGATGATTGCATCTGAAAACTTTACACTTCCGGCAGTAATGGAAGCAATGGGTTCTGTTTTTACTAATAAATATGCTGAGGGTTATCCAGGTAAGCGCTACTACGGTGGTTGTGAATATGCTGATGGTGTTGAGCAATTAGCAATTGATAGAGCTTGTGAGCTTTTCGGATGTAACTATGCAAATGTTCAACCTCACTCAGGTTCTCAAGCAAATGCTGCTGTTTATGCCGGTCTATTAAAAGCTGGTGATAAACTTTTAGGTATGTCTTTAAATCATGGTGGACACTTGACACATGGTTCTAAGCCAAGTTTTTCAGGTCAAAACTATCACTCATTTACTTATGGTGTTGAGCTTGATGGTCGCATTAACTATGATAGAGTTATGGATATTGCTCAAATAGTTAAACCAAAAATCATCGTATGTGGTGCTTCTGCTTATGCTAGAGAAATAGACTTCAAAAAATTCCGTGAGATTGCTGATGCTGTTGGAGCGATTTTATTTGCTGACATCGCGCATATTGCCGGTCTTGTAGCTGCTGGAGAGCATCCTAGTCCATTCCCTCATGCTCATGTAGTAACTACTACAACGCACAAAACTCTTGCTGGTCCAAGAGGTGGTATGATTATGACTAATGATGAGGATATTGCTAAGAAAATGAATTCTGCAATATTCCCAGCACTTCAAGGTGGACCACTTGTTCACGTTATCGCTGCAAAAGCTGTTGGTTTCAAGTATAACTTATCTCCAGAATGGAAAGATTACGCTAAACAAGTAAAAGCAAATGCTAAAGTCATGGCGCAAGTAATGATGAAGCGTGGATATGATGTAGTTTCAGGCGGAACAGATAACCACTTAATCCTAGTATCTTTTGTAGGTACTGACATCTCTGGTAAAGAGGCAGATGCTGCTCTTGGTAATGCCGGTATTACTATCAACAAAAACACTGTTCCAGGTGAGACTAGAAGTCCATTCGTAACTTCTGGTATCCGTGTAGGTTCACCTGCACTTACGTCTCGAGGTATGAAAGAAAAAGAGTTTGAGTTAATTGCTAACAAGATGGCAGATGTTCTTGATGACATTAACAACACTGAACTTCAGCAAAGTATCAAAGAAGAGCTAAAAGCTTTAGCTCAAAACTTTGTAATTTATAATCAATCAACATACTAAAATGTGCTAGTACATGGACTTTCTGCCGAAGAAAACCCAGTGTTAACATAGTCAAAGGAATTACTTTCTTTGGCGTGTCAAAATAGATGAAGGGTTTCCTTTCATTTTATGAAATAAAATTAAAGGGATATTAATGACTGCGATGGACTTAAAACTTATAAAAATGGTAAGTGATCACTACTGGATTAAAAGAGATACAGTAGTTGAGAAGCTTACCTTTAAGGGTCGTACTTTATATAACAAGTTTGAAAAAGTAAATTCTCCATTGACCCAGTCAATTATAAACCAACATATAAAGGGTGATATTACTGTTGCTCATTCTCTTATTAACAGCCGTAACAAGGTTGAGAATATTGTTATTGACTATAACGGTAGAGATCCTGAAAGATTTTACCATAAAGCTCAACTTCTTCTTCGCGAAGAGGGTTACATAAATTTCACAGCTTATCAAACAAAAACAGAAGGTCATTTACATGTATATATTCATAAAGGGCATACAACTC
>JAQIBW010000169.1 GCA_027858865.1 Sulfurimonas sp.
GTGTATACTTGTGGAGTTCACTTGTTTTAGTATTTATCATAAACTCATGATGTTTTACATCGTAATAAGCTCTTATTATAAAGGCAATAAAAAAAATAATTCCAAGAATAAGAAGATATTTTCTTTTCAACTTATTTGTATTTATTATATGCATAGAAAAGATTATATCATATTAACTACTGTTTACGTGTAAAATTATTCTATTGTCCTATTGTTATATTATTACTTTTATAACAAAAATTATAACATGATTATAAATATGTTATAATCTTTGTTATTATTTTTAAAGGGTTTGACAATGGCGAAAGAACATTCATTTGATATAAGTGCAAAAATAGATATGCAAGATTTTAAAAACGCAATAAACATGGTTGATAAAGAAGTAGCTAATCGTTATGACTTTAAGGGTACAACTTATGAAGTTAGTTATAAAGAGAAAGAAAAGCTGTTAGTTTTAATAGCTTCAAGTGATAATAAGCTAGATGCTTTAAAGGACATAGTGGTTTCAAAGTTTTTAAAACAAGG
The DNA here is from genome assembly GCA_027858865.1 of Sulfurimonas sp. Taxonomy (GTDB): domain Bacteria; phylum Campylobacterota; class Campylobacteria; order Campylobacterales; family Sulfurimonadaceae; genus Sulfurimonas. The sequence continues at coordinate 526 of JAQIBW010000169.1, forward strand.
TCTGTCGTCTAAAGTTCTTGAAGAACTTCGTGTAGAAGACTCATCTGGTAATAATAGAAAAATGACTTTTAAAGTTGTTGATAATATAGAATCAAAAGAAGCTAAAAAAATAACTGCAGAGATTAAAAAGATGAAACTTAAAGTAAATGCCCAAATAGAGGGTGATGCCATAAGAGTTAAGGGTGCAAAACTTGATGATTTACAAAAGGTAATGAGTGAAATTCGTTCAGGTGAGTGGGAAGCTCCGTTAGTTTTTGAAAATATGAGATAAAGGGTTACTAATGTCTAAGATGAGTATAGCAGATGCAGCGTTAAAACTTGGGGTGTCAAAAGAAGCGATTCATAATCGCATCAGAAGAGGTTCTTTAGAAAGTGTAATGGAAGAGGGTGTAAAGTATGTTCTCTTGCCACAAGGTTCTACGGCTCCAAACAAACAAACCACAAAACGAGCTAACACAAAAGTGACATCTCAAACAGATTCTAGATACTATAAACTCTTAGAAGAACAAAATGAAAAATTGCAACTCAAAGTTGAAAAACTTGAAAATGAGACAAAAACTCTTAGAGAACAAAAAGAAGAGATGCTAGTTTGTGAGAGAATCAGAATAGAGCAAATATATAAAGATAAAGACGAGCAGTTAAAAAATATACTAAATGCTATATCTTCGAAATTTTTGTTAAATACTCCTGATGATGAGTTTATAATAGAGAGTGAAGAGCTTGTTGAAGCAGAAATAGAATCTGAAGAAATATCTCCAAATGAGCTAGTCTCTTTGAAAAAGTATTTAAAAGATGAAAATTACTCAGAAAAAAAGAGTAAAAAGATAAAAGATAGATTTAAAAAAGTAGCTAAAAAAGATACTAGAATTATTGTCGTAGGTAAAAAATACTATATAAACTTGACAAAGTTTGATTATAGTGATCTTTTACACTAACAGCTAACGCATTATAAGTCACTACTTTTAAGAGTTAACCCTTTAAGATGGGAGATTGGATATGAATATGAAATACCATCTCCTCGACCTATAATATCAAGTTTATGCATAACGCCAAAGATAATATTATCAACTTTTTTCGTTGGAACAATGAACATAAGATTTACGTCTGTAGGATCACTGTGAAGGCGATTATAAAAGTTATCCATCTCGTTTAGCCCCATCCCGTGTGCATCCATAATAGTAACTCCGCCTGCACCAGCATCACGCGCGGCAATAAGTGCTTTATCCTGATTTTTTCTAGGTACGATGACATGAACAGCAGAGAAAGGCATTTTGTATGAGTGTCTCTGTCCTGTTCCGTGAATCTGTACAGTTGAGAGTCCCATATCGTTAGCATGCTCGATTGCTTGACGAAGCTCATCCATATGTAACTCTTCAAGTTCATGTTCACCTTTAACCCCAATTCTCTCTGTAATAATTCCATATAACATTACTGTTAACATCGGAAAAAGTGAAGCAAAAGCGATAAGACCAAATCCATCAATAAGAGGATCACGTCCAGGAATATTTGTTGCAAGGCCAAGACCAAGAGCAGCAACTAAAGGAACAGTTACAGTTGAAGTAGTAACCCCTCCGCTATCGTAAGCAATAGGTACGATGTACTTTGGTGCCATAAAAGTAAGAACTATAACAAACAGATAACCTGCCATGATGTAGTAAACAATCTCTCCACCAACAACGATACGGTAAGCACCCAAAGAGATACCAATAGCAACACCAAGTGCAACAAATAGACGTAGAATAAAGGCATTTATCTTGCCGTCACTAATCTCTTTTGCTTTTTTAGCAATAGCAGTTAGGGATGGCTCAGCCATAGTAGTTGAAAAACCGATTAGGAAACCAAAAGAATAAATGATGATGTTGTTATCATATTGAGTCAGCTCGAAAGCCATAGTCTCACCAACAGAGAATAGACCCATTTCTAAACCGACGATGAAAGCATCTAGACCTAGAATAACCAATCCAAAACCAATGATTACTTCTTTTAAGTTATCAATAGGTTTTTTAAGGATAGCGTATTGGAAAAATACTATAACTGCTAGTATAGGAACAACATCTATAACTACGCCCACGAGACCTTTTATAATATCAAGAATTTTAAAGTCAAAAACAGCAGGTGTTTTGGCTACTTCCATAACAGGAGCAATAACAGAAGCACCTACTTCTACAAACTCATATACGAAGATTCCGTAAAACTGTACAAATATCATAGGAGTAAGAGATGCAAAAGCGATAAGTCCAAAACCATCTAAAACAGGATTTCTCCCTTTAATAGTAGATGCCAGACCTATACCTAGAGCGGCCACGAGAGGAACGGTTACAGTTGACGTCGTAACACCACCTAAATCATAAGCAAGACCTACTATCTCTTGTGGTGAAAAAGCTGTAGCTGCAACAACCATAACATAACCAGCAATGATATAGTAGTGGATAGGATGACCTTTGATAATCCTCCAGACACCTAAAACTATAGCAAAACCAACAGAAAAAGCAACCACAAGCCTAAGAGTATTGGCATCTATCCTACCATTACTAATACTAGCTGCTTTTTGTGCGATTACGATAAGAGCAGGTTCGGCTACTGTAGTACCAAAACCTATCATAAAAGCAAAAATTATTATCCATTTAGTGGAGCCTTTTCTTGCAAACTCACTAGCTAAGCCTTCCCCTACAGGAAAGATTCCAACCTCTAGACCTAAAAGAAATACAGCAAGACCAACACCGACAATAGCTAACCCTATAGCAGTACTTAACCAGTTCTCTGGCACGCTTTGTATGATTGCTAACTGGAAAAACATGATAACAAGTATGATTGGTAATAAGTCTCTAAAAGACTCTTTTAGTAGTTTTAAAAATGAAGCAATGCTTAACACTCAAACCCTTTATGAAAATTATAATGAAATATTATCTTAATCTTATTAAATTTAAAGTGAAATATGAAAATAGATTTCTACTTATAAGCTTCAATAGTGGAGAGTAAATCTAAAATTAGTAAGATATTAAAAACACCGTAGTTTAGAGCTGTAAGTCAAGAGGGCGCTAAGAAAGGTTTGTAGTATGATAATATTTTAGGAATTACTTTCTAAAGTCTACCTAATAGTTTCACCAAAAAAGGTTTTACATAGTTTTGAGATATAAAAGAAGCAATTAGCTCTTCTCTAGTCCCAGAGTTTAAACTTTTTAATGTATCAGCTATATCATAACCAGGATCAAGAGCTCGTAGTTTCAACTTAGCAACTTTAACTGAGCTGTTTTTTTTAGTAAATAAAGGGCTGTTGCCCTCTAGTTTATTTATCAAATTATTGAGTTTTTCTATCTTTTTTGTTCTATCTTCCATGAGGCGACCTTAGATACCATTAAGGCTAATATAAAAACTATCAAAGCTGTTATAAAATAGGCAAAAACACTACCTAAATAACTTTCAATCCAGGCTTTTATGCCTAAAAAGAAAAAAATAGAAGCCATAACAAGTAAAGAAAGTGAAAAAAGTTTTATCATCAAACCCTTTGCACTACTAACAAAAGAAGATTCTACCTCTTTTATTTGCGCTTCTATTAATTCTATAACAGCAATAATAAATTCTGAAATTGTTACTTTTGACATTTTATTTTTTTACTAACCAAGCTGCTAAAAATCCTAATCCAAATGTAATTGCAACACTTTTGAAGGGATCATTCTTGATTTTAGTTTCAACTTCACCAACTTCATCTAAACCTTTATCTTTTAACTCGTACAATTTTGTTTTTAATTCATCAAGTGATAAATCTTCAAACATATCAAAGTTACTTTTAGTGCTATCAATTTTTGCAGCAGCAGCTTCTTTTAAACTAGAAGTCAATTTTTTTATATCAACTTTTAAAGTTTCAACTTCTTCTTTTAGTTTTGTAATCTCTTGAGTT
>JAQIBW010000281.1 GCA_027858865.1 Sulfurimonas sp.
ATTTATTGCTTCTTTTGAAAATAAAAAACATATTTTAATAGGTGCAAAAAGTACTCAAGATAGACTTACTGAAAACTGGGATGATTATAAAGGTGGAAGCTTTTATACTAAAGAGTATCATGGTGAACCCGATACAGATTTTATTTTATCTCCAAATAAACAGTGGGCAAAAGATATTCGCACAAAGTGGATGAAGAAAAAAGGTGATAAAGTAGAGGTTGCTGCTGTTGTAGTCGGTGGTGAAGATATCACCAAAGATCGAAAAGTAAAAGAAGTTATAGACAAGTCTCAACTTAAAGATAAAGTTATTTGTGGAAAATATGCAATTCCAACGGCTGAGGATTTACTGCGTGCTGTAGATATTGCAGCGGCTGACCCTGATGGCTGGAGAAGTGCTACACCTGAATATCGTCATGAGATGCTTTGTAAAGTAGCTAATGAAATGAGAAAAAAGAGATTAGATTTAATTGGTGTAGCTTCTGCAGAAGTAGGTAAGATACTTACAGAAACAGATGTAGAAGTTAGTGAAGCAATTGACTTTTTAGAATTTTACGGACATAGCGCAGATTACTTTAATAACTTTAAAAATCTTGAATTTAAGGGTAAGGGAGTTGGTGTAATTACTCCTCCATGGAATTTCCCAATTGCCATTCCTGTTGGTGGAATGACTGCAGCACTTGCAGCTGGTAATACAGTGATAGTCAAGCCAGCATCTGTTGCAGCTCTTTGTGCTTATGAGTTATGTAAATGTTACTGGGATGCGGGAATTAGTAAAAACGTACTTCAGTATGTGGCAGCTCCTGGAAGTTTAGCAGGTAAGAATTTAGTAGAAAATCCAAAAGTTGACTTCGTAATCTTAACAGGTGGAGAAGACACAGCATATAATATGTTAAAAGCTCGTCCAAATCTTTTATTAGCAGCAGAAACTGGTGGAAAAGATGCAACTATAGTTACTGCAATGAGCGACCGTGAACAAGCTATCAAAAATGTAGTAGCAAGTGCATTTAATAACAGTGGACAAAAGTGTTCAGCAACTTCACTTTTAGTTCTTGAAAAAGAAGTATATAATGATGAAAGCTTTAAGGCAGCTCTAAAAGATGCGGCTCAAAGTGTAGAAGTTGGTTCTGTATGGAATTATGTAAATAGAATTGGTACATTAGCAAACTCTGTAGGTGGCAATTTGAAAAAAGCAGTTGAGACACTTGAACCTGGAGAAGAATGGTTAGTTGAACCAAGCTATGCCGAAGAGAATGAGTACATGCTAAAACCTACAATTAAATGGGGTGTTCAAGATGGTAGTTTTTGCCATATGAATGAGCTTTTTGGACCAGTACTTTCCGTAATGTGTGCAAAAGATTTAAAACATGCAATTGAACTTGTAAATAAAACAGGATATGGACTTACTTCAGGAATTGAGTCACTTGATGCTAGAGAGACTGATTATTGGAGAGAAAATCTTAAAGCTGGTAATTTATATATAAATCGTGGAACAACGGGAGCAATAGTGCTTCGCCAACCATTTGGCGGTATGGGCAAATCTTCTATTGGTGCTGGTAGAAAAGCTGGTGTTTATAACTATATAACTCAGTTTATGAATTTTGAAGAAGTAACTGAGCCAAAGGTTGATAAAACATATACACATCCATTGGTAGATGTGATAGATACATGGATTAAAGAGACAAGTGAAGATAAGCATAAATCTTTTAAAGGTGATTTTAGCAAACTTGCAATCAGCCTACAAAGTTATTTGAAAAACTTTGAAGAAGAGTTTGATGTAGAGCATGATTACTTTAAACTTCGTGGGGAAGACAATATCTTCCGTTATACACCATTAGAAAAAGTAGCTCTTCGTGTAACTGAAGATGATACAGTATTTGATATTGTCAGTAGAATTATGGCTGCTAAAATCAGTGGAGTATCTTTATATGTAAGTATTGAAGCTAACTGTGAAAACTCTGTAGTATCTTTTATTTATGAGAACAAAGATAAGCTTATTCAAAATAGTGATACAATTGTTAGAGAAAGTGAAAAAGAGTTTGTAAAGTGTTTTCCTAAAGTAGTAAGAGTTATCTATGCTAATGAGTCTAGTGTAAGTAACTTTGTTTATGCAGAGGCTGCAAAAACAGCTTTATGTATCATAAGAGCTAATGCTATGATGGAAGGAAGATTAGAACTTCTTAATTTTTACGAAGAACAAAGTATATCTCATAGTTACCACAGATATGGAAACATAGGTGCGAGAGCTTTAGATAAGTAGATATACAAAAGTAAGGGAGAAATCCCTTACTTAAGTCTTTCTATCATATCTTGAGAAAGCTCAAGCTTTTTTCTATTTTTTGATATATTACCCTTATTTGAGGTAACACCTTTTTTATTTTCTTCAATCTTATCTTTATTTTCTTCAATTTGTTCTCTGTTTAACTCTATTAGTTTAGTCAGAGTGTCAACACGCTTTTCATATT
>JAQIBW010000296.1 GCA_027858865.1 Sulfurimonas sp.
ATGATTAAATTAGTTATTTTAGCGCTTTTAGCAACATTTTTAATAGCAGGGAACCCGAAAGTATATTCTGCGCTAGGTGATGTTATATATGATAATGTAGATAAAATAGAGAAGCTAAAAGATATACCTGCATTCTCTAAGTTTGAAAAAAAAATAGATTTATACATTAAAGAAGTTTATAAAGCTAAAGATTTAGGCTACTCAATAGAAGCTGGGAATGATAATATAGATAAAAAGAAGTATTTGCAAACTATTAGAGAATTGTCAAAAACAAATGATTTTTTTCATAGAACAGCAGTAACCTTATATAAGTCTTCTATTACAAACCAAGATAATAATCTATTTTCAAAAACAATCAATTCCGGTTTTATTGATACAGAGAAATATAAAGCTGAGATTTTGGAATATTATTTTACGAACTATGCTGATATAAATTCAAGCGGTGTTATACAAAAGTACTTAGACGAAGATGAGATGTTAAAGCAAAAACAAAAACAGAGTGTGTCTAAGAAACCAACTATAAGCAAAAAACAAATTCAAGAAGCAAAGATAAAACGTATACGTGAAAAAGACAAGGCTAAGCAAGAGACAATACAAAAAACTTTAGAAGAAGAGTTGATCAAAAAAAAAGGTGAGATTCGCAAAGAACAAGTCCAAGAGTTGTCTAAACCCAACTAAACTCTTCATCTTCCTTCGGTCTTCCCTGAAGTGTTTGGAATGGCTTGTAATCTGCCTTATAAGATAGTGATGAACAATCTTTTACATAGTAACCTAAATATATCCAATCTTTATCTTGTGCCTTAGCAAATTTGACTTGAAAAAGAAGTGATAATTTTCCAAGACTATACTTCATGTAATCAGGATCATAATAAAAATAAATTGAAGATATACCATCCTCAAGTATATCAATTAAATCTACACCTATTAGCTTGTCTTCATGATAATATAGTATTTCGTATCCAAAACCATTATGGCCGTTTACAAAAGAGCTATAATAGTTTTGAGGGTTTGTTTGACTATAATCCCAATCTTTTCTTTCTTTCATATGTAGGTGATATTTTTCAAAAAGATCTAAATGAGCTTGAGTCATAGTCGGTATCTGTATATAGCTTTTTATAAAAGCAGCTTTTTTTATAACTCTTCTCTGTGATTTAGAAAATTCAAATTTTTTTACATCTATTTTTATACTCTTACATTCATCACAATGAGAGCAGACAGGTCTGAAATACATCTTACCAAATCTTCTATAGCCTCTTTCTATAAGTTCTTGACATTGATCTGCGTCACAGTCATCTATAACTTTATAGTGAGTGGTTTGTTTTTCATCACTTAGATATGAACATTTGTCATCAAGTGAAAATTCTTTAAGTAGATTCATATTGTGATTTTGACATAATTAACGTTATAATTAGTAAACTAAAAGGTGAATTTTGGAATTTTTTCATAAACATAAAGTATTAATATTTAGAAGTGCAGGTATTTTTATGCTTCTTGTAGGTTTCGTTGTACATTTTTGGGTTACACCTAAAGAAGGTTTCACTAAAAATGAAATCGCAGCAGCAAATGTAGCAAGGATGGAAGCAAATGTAGTTGGTGCTTCTAGCTCTAGTTCTAGCAAGTCAATACCAGATACATCTAAGTATCTTGAAGAACTTAAAAATGCTCAAGCTAAGCAGATGCAGTACTTAACCATCATAGCTATGATATCAGGTATCGGATTTTTAGGTTATAGTTTTATGCGTAAGACTTGAGTGTATGGAATATTTTTCATACCATAGATTCTATTTTTAACTTCAGTGAACATCTTTAAAAAGACATTCCTTACGTTAAAATATATGGCAAAAAATGTTCACAGGAACTCAAAATAGAGTCTTAGGTACTTGTTTTGACGATGGTTTATGCTTTATTTTGTGCTATTAAAACACCCTCTATCATCTTGTCTATATCCCCATCTAAAATGCCAGACACATTTGAGTATGCTTCATTACTTCTTGTATCTTTAACCTGTTGATATGGTTGCATAACATAAGATCTGATTTGGTGCCCCCAACCTATTTCACTTTTTTCAACACCGGCAATTTCCGCTTTTTGAGCTTCAAGTTCTAACTCGTAAAGACGAGATTTTAACATTTTCATTGCTGTTGCTTTATTTTTATGCTGAGATCTGTCATTTTGACACTGTACGATAACATTTGTTTCTATATGAGTGATGCGAATCGCTGATTCAGTTTTATTGACATGTTGTCCACCTGCACCACTTGCACGATAAGTATCAATACGAATATCTTTATCTTCGACTACGATGTTAATATCATCGTCTATTTCAGGTGAAACCATTACAGAGCTAAAAGAAGTATGTCTTTTAGCATTAGAATCAAATGGCGAGATGCGAACAAGTCTATGGATGCCATTCTCGACTTTTAAGTAGCCATAAGCATATTCACCTTTGATGATTATAGATACATCTTTGATTCCAGCTTCGTCACCAACTTGATAGTCTAATATTTCTACAGTAAAACCATGTCGTTCAGCCCATCTCTTATACATACGCAGTAGCATTTCAGCCCAGTCTTGTGACTCTGTTCCACCAGCCCCAGGATGTATAGAAAGAATAGCGTTATTAGAGTCTGTTTCCCCACTTAAAAGAACTTCAACTTCCATATTTAGTATAAGTTTTTCTAACTCTTGACTCTCACTAAAGCATAATTCTATAGTCTCTTCATCGTTTTCTTCTTTTGCCATTTCATAATGGTCTTTTGCATCTGTTATAGCGTCTTTTGCTACAGAAAATTTATCTAGTTTTCTTTGAAGTTGAGTTTTTTCTTTTTGAATTTTTGCCGCATTTGCCGCATCGTTCCAAAAATCTTGGTCGCTTTCTAACTCTTCTATTTCTTCTAGTCTACTTGAGAGTTTGTCCGGTTCTACAACACCGGTAATGTTATCCATTTTTAAATTTAAATTTTTTAAGAGTTCTGTGTATTCGTAGTTATCCATAAATATCCGTTTAGTTAGTCCCGCAAAAGGAAGTAATTCCTTTTTCTACGCTTGCGCCGCTTAGGCGACTAAAGCTTGAGATTTTTCAAAATCTCAGAGAAATGTATTGTATAATTGCGATTATATTAAATTGAGGCTTAAAATGAAGATTATATCTACGCCAATAGAGTTAAAAGAGTATTTTAAAAATTCTAATAAAACTCTTGGCTTCGTTCCAACTATGGGAGCTCTGCATGAAGGGCACATCACTCTTATAAAAGAGGCAAGAAAAGCAAACGAGATAGTAGTTGTCTCAATATTTGTCAATCCTACTCAATTTTTAAAAGGTGAAGATTTAGATAAATACCCAAGAAAAGATGATGCAGATAAAAAAATCTGTGAGCTTAGTGGAGTAGATGTCCTATTTCTCCCAGAGGCTGCTAGCATCTATAGTGATGATGAAGTAAGCATACTTGCACCTAAAGTTCGTGGGTTTGTTTTAGAAGGCTTTAGTCGTCCAGGACATTTCAATGGAGTGCTAACGGTTGTTATGAAACTATTAAATATAGTAAATCCTACAAGAGCATATTTTGGAAAAAAAGATGCACAGCAATTAAATCTTATAAGCTTAATGGTAAAACAGTTTTTTATGAGTGTTGAAGTTATTGGAGTTGATACAGTAAGAGAGAATGATGGTTTAGCTCTTAGTAGTAGAAATATATATCTTACTGTAAAGGAAAGACAAGAGGCTTTAAAAATTTCAGCTTCACTTCAATGTGCAGCAAAAATGCTTACTCAAAAGATAGTGAATTCACAGGTAATCATACAGAAAATGAGAGAACATCTTGCGCCATTAGAAATTTTTTATGTTGAGATACTAAATCGTGATTTTGAAATTATAAAAGAAGTAGAGCTAGCAAACAGTATAATTCTTGTTGAAGTTAAAGTAGGCAAGACAAGACTAATTGACAATATATGGCTTTAAGTAACCCTCTTCAACCATTATATCTACAGCTTTTTTGTAAACAGGAACAGCGGTTTGAGCTGCAAACTGACTACTGTTTGGCTGAATAACTACAACTCCCATTGTATACTTGTTTTGTTTGTCATTTGCAAAACCTAAAAAAGCAGTGTTATATTTGTTGACATATAGACCTTCTTCAACAATATGGGCTGTCCCTGTTTTGCCACCAATGATTAAGCCATCTACTTGTGCTTTTTTACCGGTTCCCTCATTTACAGTTTTAATTAAAATCTTTTTAACTCTATTTGCAGTGGAACTTTTAATAACCTGAATCTGTTCTTCATTTTCTATATTGATACTTTGACCTCTAGTATCTATAAAGCTATTGACAATTTTTGGAGTAATCATTCTACCGTTATTGTTAAATACACTATATGCACGGATAAGTTGTAGAAGATTTGCTCTCATCCCATAACCATAAGACGCGGTAGCCTTATATATTTCGTTATCCAGTCTTTTTATACTTGGGACCGAACCAACTTTTTCATATATAAGATCGTTTGTAGATTTTTTTGTAAAACCAAAACTTTTGTAACCTTGGTTAAGCTCAACTCCAGATAACTTTTGGACCAATTGTGCCATACCAATATTCGAAGAGTGCACAATAACGTTTTCTGCACTTAGCCAGTCAAAGTTATGCTCATCGGTTATGACTTTTCTTCCTATTTTAAAACGACCATTATGTCCGTTAACTAAGTCATAAGGATTTACAAGACCTTTATCAAGAAGTAGAGCAAAAGTAAGAGTCTTTATGACACTTCCAGGCTCAAAACTATACTCTGTTATAGCACTGTTCAAAGATGGATAATCACTTCTCTTAATATTCTTTGGAAAAAATCTGTTTGAACTAGCCATGGTAATGACTTTTCCATTTGTAGAGTCCATTATTACCATAATAATTTGTTTTGCTTCGAGTTGCTCTTTCATAGAGTCAATCATCTTTTCTATTCTTATTTGAAGGCCTACAGGAATATTTAATTTTATATCAAGACCATTAATATTTGGTTTAGAGAAGCTTTCTTTATTTAGTATAATATAGCCATTTACATCTCTTTTTCCTTGGCTTAACTCATTTTGTTTAGCAGAGAGAGCATCTTCAAACTTTTTTTCTAAGCCTTTTACCCCTTGTATGTATGTATATCCATTCTCTTCTAGTTTATGAGGGTAACCGATAAAAGGAGTCATAAGATTACCATATGGATATTCTCTACTCTCTCCACTCTCAATTACGCTTAGTCCATGTAGGCTTGATCGGCCAGTATGAGGATCTCTCCTCTCTATAAAAACATCATATCGTCTAAGTTCATATGCTAGTTTTTTAAGATATTGCGCTCTTTTCTCAGAAATGTTGTAGCTAAGAACAACAACACCTTTTCTTTTGGCAAGTTTTTTTTGTATGCTTTTTGAATTTATGCCAGAGTAGATGCTAAAAAGTTCAACGAAAAGTTGCATCTTTTGTGGGTCAATATAGAGAGTATTTACAACAGCTTTGTATAGTTTTTTTGTAGTGGCTATATGAAAACCGTCAGCACTAATAATTGATCCTCTTTGTGCTTTAGATGAATTTTTAGTGTAAAGAGATGGAAGATGACGAGATTTTAAAACTGTTAGAAGCATTACACTTAAAAAGATTAAAAAACCAATGCTTATAAGTGTATACAGAAGAAATATTTTTTTACTTTTATTTTGGTTTTTCAAATGAGTTACTTTGTTCCTTTTACGGACTAAATTATAATTGAGTTCTACCTAACTCTTTATATGCACTAAGGGCCTTGTTTCTTATTTCGAGCATAAGCTTCATGCTTACTTCCGCTTTGTTGATAGCGAGTGCTGCTTGATGAAGGTCTTTTACTTGTCCTGTAGCCATATCACCGATGGCCTTTTCACTATTTTCTTGAAGATCATTTACTTCATTTAGTGCTGATTTTAATTGTTCTGCAAAGGCTCCACCACCACCTTCGACTTTGCTTTTTTGTTTTAAAAGCTCGGCTGTTGATGTTCCTGATAGGCCGCTTACTTTTCCAAATTCACTCACGATATATCCTTATTTTACTGCAATAGTGAAATTGCAGAGTTTGCCATACTTTTCGAACTCTCAAATGCAGCTACATTTGCTTGATAAGAACGAGTCGCTTCTACTAGATCGGCCATTTCGATAACAGGATTAATATTTGGATACGCAACATATCCATTTGTGTCTGCATCTGGATGTGATGGATCAAATTTCATCTTTGGTTCGCTGTCATCTCTGGAAATCTTATCAACTATTACACTCATTATAGCAGGATTTACCTTTTGTCCAAAAGCCCCTTCTTTCAAAGGGTCTTCATATTTGGCACTGTCAGTCATCTTTCCAAGTGCTTTATTGAACTGCTCGTTAAAGTCAATAGCTTTAAAAACAACTTCTTTTCTTCTGTAAGGACCACCCTCTTCAGTTCTTGTTGTTTGTGCATTTGCGATATTTTGAGAGATAGTATTTACTCGAACACGCTGTGCGCTTAGTCCATAACCGCTAATATCAAAACTGCTTAAAAATGACATTGTTTATCCTTAACTTGTTTTACTTGATGCGTCTATAACACTTTTAAAAATCATGCTATCTTTTTTATTTGCTTGAATAAGAGCGTTAAACATAACTGAGTTTTTGCTCATCTCTGTAGTCTCAACATCCAAGTCAACACTATTGCCATCATTTCTTGCCATATGCCCATCACGAAAAAATGTAGTAGGCTTATAGTTACCTTTCTCATTTTGAAGAGGAATATGCGCGCCATTAGTTTGAGCCATCGCTAGTTTGTCACTGCCTTCGTTTAAAATGTCAGCTTTTTTTGCAGCCAAAGCGTCAGAAAAACTCACATCTCTTGGTCTATAAAAAGGAGTATCAGCATTTGCAATGTTTGAAGATATCATATCTTGTCTCATAGCTCTGTAATCAAGTGCATCTGATATTAATCCATGTGTACGTGATATTTCAATGCTCATCTTAACTCCTTTATTTGTTAAAATAGTGTAAGCAAGTTTAGTTCCAAAAATAAGAAGTTATTTACTGTTTGCGCTTTTTTTATAACAAAATAGATAATAACCATAAAATACATGATATTAAGCAAGGTTTAATTCTTTGTGTCGGATAATAGTTCTACGGTTACTAGAGTAACCCATTTTATTTAATTCAAGGAGTCTCTTATGAAAAGAGCTGGTTTTACTGTGATCGAATTTATCTTTGTTCTCGGTATTTTAGGTATTTTAGCTGCTGTAGCTATTCCAAAGCTTGCTGCTACGCGTACAGATGCGGAAGTGTCGAGAGGAGCATCGGAAGTTGCAACACTAGTCTCTGATATGGGTTCATATTATACGTCACAGGGTTCGTTTGCAGCCTTGTCTACAATGACTAATGTTATTACAGATACCCCTGCATCTGGTACTGCAGATGCGCAAACATCAAATTATCAAGCTGGTGGAGAAAATTGTATATTAATTACATTTAATGATGTTTCTGATGGAAATGTGACATTAAGTGATGTTGCTAATCCTGCAACAGCAGCTTGCCAAGGTCTTCAAACTGTGGCTAATGATGTTGTGAAAAATCATGTTTTCGGTGGTACAGGCGTAACTTACTAAAGTTATTTCCTTTTTTCTCGTTCCACCTCTCCTGAGGTGGGATGCATATAGATAAACTTTCCCTCATAAAAATCACAAACCAAAACTTTAAACTAAAATAATCAAAATAATGTTAATATAGTAGATTAAATAATCTAAACCTTTTTTCCAAGGAGATATCTATGCAAAAATCAAAAAATGCTTTTACAATGATAGAGATGATATTTGTTATTGTCATTTTAGGCATCTTAGCAGCTATCGCTATTCCAAGATTTGCAGCAACTCGTACAGATGCACAAATAGCAAAGGGTCGTTCTGATATTGCTTCTATTCGTTCAGCTATTGTTAATGAAAGACAAACATGGCTAATCAGAGGTGTCAGCACTTATATTAAGACCGGTACGGACACTGAAACAATAAATGGTGCAACGAGAAAAAAAATGGATAATGGGGGCTTGTTTGGCGGAGTATTGATGTCTCCTATAACAAACTCATCCACGCAAATAGATGGTAAATGGCATTCAACTGCTGGTAGTGGCACTTATTATTATCAGGTATCAGACACACAATTTAAATTTGATTATAACGCAACAACAGGGATATTTGCATGTAGCACTAGTACAACCGTCAAATTGCCTTGCTCAATATGGGATTAGATAATAAAATTTTTCTTGTTACAATACTCTATGTAGAAAGGTTTCCTATAATTGTTTTTTTATAATATTATAATAATTAGCTCACCTCTTGAGCCGTTTACATACAGCTCGTCACAAATAATAAAAACAGGTACAAAAGTTAGTGTTAATGTTAGAAGTAGGGTGGTTAACGGTGTTATTCTATCAACAACACAAGAACCTGAATTTAACACATTGGAAGTTTTAGATGTAAGCAATTTCTATTACTCTTCAAAACAACTTGAATTAGCTAGATTTATTTCAACTTATTATGTTTGTTCTTTAGGTGAAGCTTTGGGGTTAATGACTCCTTTTGGAAGCTCTTGTAGTTCCATCTCAGGAGAGATGGAACTAGATAACTCTTGCGAGACTAAAGTCTCACTTCCGAAGATAAATCTTTCATCAAAACAAGAAGAAGCACTGGAGTTTTTAAAAAAGCATCAAACTTCACTCCTTTTTGGAGATACTGGTAGTGGAAAAACTGAGATATATATGAAGTATTTTGAGCAGATGATTGCATCTGGTAAACGTTCAATTTTTCTGATGCCAGAAATATCTCTAACACCTCAAATGAGTCAAAGGCTAGAACATCATTTTGGTGATGCAGTTGTCATGTGGCACTCAAAACTAACACCGCTTCAAAAGAGAAAAGCACTTCAAAAGATTTATAACGGAGAAGCTAAAATAGTAGCAGGTCCTCGTTCTACTCTGTTTTTACCCATTAATGATTTAGGTTTAATTGTAGTGGATGAAGAACATGATGACAGTTATAAATCATCTTCAAGACCTAGATATAATGCTAGAGATATAGCTATCTATATGGGTAGACTTCATAAGGTTCCTGTTATTTTAGGAAGTGCTACACCATCTTTAAACTCATTTACAAAGTTTCCATACTTTAGACTTAAGGGTGGTTTTTTTAGTGCAAATAAAGAATTTATCTATGAAAAGTCAGTTGAAACTTTATCTCCACTTATATTAGGGCATCTAAAAAACACTTTAGAAGTAAAAGATCAGGCTATAGTTTTTCTTCCAACTAGGGCAAATTTTAAGTATCTTATTTGTCAAGATTGTGGACACACAACAGAGTGTGTGTTTTGTAGCATCGGTATGAGTATTCATCAAAAATCTCATGCTCTGAAGTGTCACTACTGTAACTATACTCAAGCCATTCCTCAAGTCTGCAGTGAGTGTGGAAGTCATTCACTAATAAGCTCTAGGCTTGGTACTGCTGAGGCTGTAAAAGTGATTTGTGAAGAGTTTACAGATGCTAACATCGAACAGTTTGACAGAGATGCCATAACAACTGCAAGTAAACTTAAAAAAGCACTGGCGCGTTTTAACTCTCATGAAACAGATATCCTTGTGGGTACTCAGATGCTAAGTAAGGGACATGACTACCATGGAGTTACTTTAGCAGTAGTTTTAGGTATGGACAATATGTTAAATATGAGTGATTACAGAGCTAGAGAAAAAGCTCTATCTTCACTTATCCAAGTCTCCGGAAGAAGTGGTAGAGCTAAAAATGCAAAAGTTTTAGTGCAAAGTTTCAATGAAGAGTTTTTTAGTGCTTTTATAAATAATTATGAAGACTTTTTAGAAGAGGAAAAAGTTTACCGTCAAGATTTATATCCTCCATATAAAAAACTTTGCCGCATTTTATTTTCTCATAAAAATGGTGCAAAGGCTCAAGAGCAGATGCGTAAGATGCAAGACATGTTATCAAGTAGATCAAACATAGAAGTAGTAGGTTCTGGAAAGTGTGCAGTTGAAAGGATAGCAAACAAGTATAGGTTTGAGATACTTTTGCGTTCAGACAAAAGTACAGACTTAATCAAAGCAATCTCTAGATGCAAAGTAGATTTAGCAGAGGTTGATATGGACCCAATAGAGTTTGGATAAGATTTTTAGATTGCCACGGTTTTTTCAAAACCTCGCAATGACGAAAAATTATTATTATAAAAAATATCCGTCATTGCGAGCGAAGCGCGGCAATCTATTTTACTCGCAAGTTCCACCATTAAAGAAGTAGCATATTTTTTCTACTTTTTGTGGTTTAGCAAACTTTGTTAGGTTTGTTAGATGCAGGTTTACACTCTGGTCATAATTGTCTTTTAGTTTTAAAAATGCTTTCATCTCTTTGCCTTTTAGCTTTTTAGTTGTAACTTGTACAACACGAAGAGGATTGATGGCACGACCATATTTTCTAAGTTCAAAGTGAAGATGTGGACCAGTTGAGCGACCGGTAGTTCCCACGTATCCTATGGTATGACCTTTTTTAACATACTTCCCTCTTCTTATACCTCTGCGAAATGATTTCATATGGGCATATCTAGTCTCATATCCATCAGCGTGGCGTATTTTTACAAGGTTTCCGTAGCTTCCAAGACGGCTCGCATAGATGATTGTTCCACTTCCCGCGGCAATGATTGGAGTACCTCTTCTTGCTGCATAGTCTATACCCAAATGGGCTTTCCATTTTTTTAGTACGGGATGAAATCTTCTTTTTGTAAAATATGATGATACTCGAGAAGCACGTACTGGACGAGCAAGTAAGAAACCTTCTACTTCATGACCTTTTTCATCGTAATATCTATCGTCATCATTCAAGTAGATAAAATGCTGTTTACGTCGCATCTCAATCATTGCAACTTTTAATGTAGGCATAGAAAAAGGACGACCTAAACGATATTTTTGATCATATATCATGACAAGAGTATCACCTTTTCTAAGGTCTCTTTTAAAATTTAACGAGTTTCTAAAATTTGACACGAAGATTTGTGCTAACTTTTTGGAACCTGTTGCCTTGATGATATCGTAGTAGGGGGAGTTCTTTATTGTAATGGTAAAGGCTTCTGTTTTTGTGTTACTTACAATAGGAATCGCTTCAAAATGATATTCATCTTTGTTCTTATAAATATGAATTTGCAGTTCATCATTGAGAGGAAGTAATACTTGTTCAATTATGCCATTTTTATCTTTTAAAATTTGGCAGTGAACACCTGTTCTCATCTCATCTGTTAATGTCTGATCATCTTTGTCAAGGTCGTAGTACAGTTTTTTTATAGGCAGTTTTTGCTTTTCTAAAAATATCAGATATGTTTCACCTCTTGGCCATCGAAATCGTTCGACTTGGGAGGAAAATAGCGTAGTTGTTAGTAAAAAGAGTAGAAAAAATCGTATCATTAATTAACCATAAATATTAAATTTTTTAAAATAATTTGCAAACTCTAACAAAAGTTGGCTTAGTATGAGGTTTGCTTTGCTATAATCGCCTTATATAATTTAAAAAGAGAGTCAATGAAGTATATAATTTTAGTTTTAGTCCTTGCCTTACAGCTGTCGGCTGGAGTTGTAAAATCGTCTCTTATCAGCGTTGATAAGCAAAGTAATATTGCTACGATAAAAGTAGAAAAAATCGATGTGGGCATGAGCGGTTTTATATCTCACAAAATTGCCCAAGACCACACAGTTATTTTAAAAAATATAGTAGTAATAGATTTTGATGATAAAAATAAAATAGCAACTCTTAAAATGAGTCCATATGATGCTTTAAAAAATAATGCTCTACCAAGCGGTAGATGGACAGTTGAAGTTGGAGATGAAGCTGTTTTGGCTTTTGGATACACAAGAGGTATGTTGATCTCTCCAAGTGAGGAGATCTATCATAGAATTACAAGAAGTGTAAAAACTCTACAGTGGGTTCATCCTGATATCTTTGCAACAGTTTTATCTTTTAATGG
>JAQIBW010000315.1 GCA_027858865.1 Sulfurimonas sp.
CCGAGAATATGAATCAAAAAAAAGCTGACGAGTTAGAGATTTTTGCTTCAAGCACTAACTTCTATATTGAGATACAAGAAAAAATAACGATTAATATACCAATGATAACCTCTTAGATAGTCTACTTTTTAGAGCTATTCTTTTACAGAGAATAGCTCTTTACCACTTATTGAACCCACCACAATTCCAACAAGTAGAGATGGCAAATATATAGCTATATCTAGCAGTTCATTATTTTTAAGCGCGATAAATTCTAAGACTAAAAACAGATATGGAACAAGTCTAAATAGTGATGAGCTGCCTTTAACCCCGTGTTTCATACTCTCAAGACTGAAAGTTTTTATTTTCTTCTTCTCTTGTTTTACTATGGCCTTTAAATCTAACTCTTCAACAGGTGCATAGTTTATAGAATCTTCTTCATAGAGTTCATGTGGATCTTCTATTGTATCAAGGACATCTCTCTTCTCTTCAAGCATATCAGATGATACTTGCGTATTTACCATCTTTTTATAAGCATAAGAAGAGCCTAAAATAATAAACAAGCTACTTAAAAATGCAACCTGTAAATTTATAAAAAAGCTAAATGAAATAAGTGAAGATGCTATTATCAGAAGTTCTACTATAGTGATAATTTTAATACTTCTTTTCACCATAATCCTCATCATCTTCAGCATCTTCTTCTAGTTGCCTTTTAATGGCATATCTAGGCTCTTTGGCTAACTCTTGGAAAACTTTATACTGTTTTGAATATGCTTTGTAAACATTTAAGATTGCTGCAGCTATACCGAGAGCAACACCAATCCAAAATAACCACCCTATTCCTGTAAGACTACGAAGAAGATAACCGATACCTACACCCATAAGAACAGCAACAACCATTGAGATACCAAGAGATAGGCTATCCGCTGCTTCGATAATAGGTTTTATTCTAGGCTTGTGTTCTTCTTCTTGGACTTTAGTTTCGTTCTTATCCATTTGTTATTGCCTTAAATACTTTTGCACTTGCAGCAATGGTATCTTCAATCATCTCATCAGTTATAGCCGTTGATATGAAGCCTGTCTCATAAAGTGAACATGCAAAGTAAAAACCTTCTTTAATCATACCAGCATGAAATTTAGCAAAAAGCTCAGAATCTGAGTTGCAAGCATCTGCAAAGTTTTTAACCGGTGCTTCGTTAAAGAAGAAACCGAACATACTTCCTCTTGTATCTATTTGCATAGTTATTCCGCACTCACTTGCAGCTATTTTCATACCTTCAACAAGCCTAACAGCGCGAGCATTTAAAACATTCATTACAGCTGCATTTTTCTTTAGTTTGCTTAGTGCTGCAAGCCCGGCTGCCATTGCAACTGGATTACCACTTAGTGTACCTGCTTGATAAACTGGACCCTCAGGAGATAGTTGAGCCATTATCTCTGCGCGTGCTCCAAAAGCCCCAACAGGCATACCACCACCTATAACTTTTCCAAGAGTGAGAATATCCGGAGTTGTGCCAGTAATAGACTCAGCACCATTTATAGAAGCTCTAAAACCACTCATTACTTCGTCAAAAATAAGCAGAGTTCCATTTTCATCACAAATCTTTCTAAGCTCTGCTAAGAACTCTTTATCAGCAGGAACAAGTCCCATATTTCCTGCAATTGGTTCGATAATAACACAAGCTATGTCATTAGAATCTGCAAAACATTTTTTTACACTCTCTATATCATTGTAGGTAGCTAATAGTGTGTGTTTTGTAAAATCTGCAGGAACTCCTGGTGAACTTGGATTTCCAAAAGTAACAGCACCACTTCCTGCCTCAACTAAAAGAGAATCACTGTGTCCATGATAACAACCAGTAAATTTAACAATATCATCACGATGAGTAAACCCACGAGCAAGACGAATAGCACTCATTACAGCTTCTGTTCCGCTACTTACAAATCTAATCTTATCAATTGAGCCAAACATAGATACAACTAACTGTGCTAAATCTGTCTCAGCTTGTGTAGGAGCACCAAAACTAAGTCCGTGCTTTACAGCTTCTATAACAGCTTTTTCTATGCTTTCATCTCTGTGACCAAAAAGAAGCGGTCCCCAACTCTGTACAAAATCAACATACTTGTTACCATCAACATCAGTTAAATAAGCGCCATTGCCTTCAGTAATAAACAGTGGAATTCCACCAACGCTTGAGAATGCTCTAACTGGAGAGTTAACTCCACCTGGAATCAATTTTTGTGCTTGTTCAAATGCTTTTGACGATGCTTGTGTACTCATTTAAAGACCTTAAAATATATTTTTTGTTATTATATCTAAAGAAATGGATTTGTTTGGCTAACCTATACTCCATTAATGTATATTAGCTATAATCATTGAAATTATTTAAAATTAAAATAAACGGAACAATTTGAACAGATCTTCTTTTGCTTTATTTGTGGCACTCCTTATCCACCTTCTCTTTGTATTAATTTTTTGGTTACTTGGCACTATCACCCCTGAGATAAAAAAGCCTGTTAAACCAGAAGAAAAAAAGATTAAAATCTCACTCAAAGAGATGCCTAAAAAAGAGAAAATATCAGGAGATATAAAAAAGAAAGTTGAACCATCCCCTATTGCTCCACCAATGCCAAAAGGTTCTCAACTTAAAAAGATTGTTAAACCACCTGTTAAATACGAACCAAAAAAGCCGGTAAAGCAACCAAAGCTAAATCCACCCCAACCAACTGAACCTAAACCAGAACCAATACCAAAAGTACAACCATTACCACAAAAACCATATATAGCACTAGCGACGCAAAAAGATGTTAACACAACTAAAAAAGAACCAAAAAAAGAAATAAAAAAACCAGTCGATCCGCTCTATGCGATGCTATCTCAAGACAAATCTTCTAATGAAGAAGAGGTTAAAGAGAAAAAGACATACAACGGAAGTAGTATAAATCAAGATATTAAAGAGCTTTACGGAGATGAGTTTGGCAAACTAAGTCCCGGTCAACAAAAATATATTATAGACAATCAAGAGATTATGAGAAGAATTACACAACAAGTTCTTACTCGCGTGGCAAGAGTAAACCTTCCAAGAGACCTAAATGTAAACAGAAGCAACGTTATAGAATTTTATTTGCATCCAAACGGAGATATGAGCGACTTTAGATTTTTAGAAAAAAGTGGTTATTATGTTCTAGATGACACAACAAAAGAGACTATAGAGTACGCTTACAGCAGATACCCAAGACCTACAGAAAAAACTCTTGTTAGATACAACGTCTTTTATAATTTAGCTAGATATTAAAATATCAACCATCGAGTAGTAAAGGGATTTAATTATGCTTAAAAGAATAATTTTAGCTTCATATTTGCTGTTGTATATAGAAGCACTTGCACATGATGATAACGCCTTCTCAAATGGTAATGTTGATGGGGAGATAAAACTCTTTTACTATGACATAAATGAAAAGACTGATGCGAATGCCTATGCTACAGCACTTGGTGGATACCTAAAATATACAACAGATACTAAAAATCCCTTCTTTGCATCTGTAAGATTTCATACTTCAAACCCTGTTGGAGATAACATAAACAAAGCTGGAACTGCTCTTTTTAACAACGACAAAGGAGGAGATTCTCTTAGCACTATCAGTGAGTCCTTTCTTGCATATAAAACTAAAAGTAGAGTTATAAAACTCGGTACCTTCATGCTAAAAACTCCGATGATGAATGATGACACAACTAGAATAGTCCCGTGGAGTTATCAAGGTTTTGCATATACTGGTGAGAGTATAAAAGATATGAAAGTTCAGCTCTACTACATCAGTGCTATTCGTTCATTTACATCAGACATATATAAAAAAGAGAGTGCAAGCGGTGAGTTTGGAGATAGCGGGATAAGTATGTTGTCTCTTCACTACACAGGAATAAGCGGTCTTAAAGCTCAATCATTTTACTACTATGCTCCAGAGCTATACTCTACCTTTGTTGCACAGCTCGACTATGAGTTGTCAGTAGAAAACAACGCCCTCTTTTGTGTAGGTGCTCAGTACTTTAACAGCGGTGATGGTGGAAAGTATGCAGTAACAGAAAATAGAAATGGTGGAGATGATATTAACCTATTTGCTATAAGAACTTCAGTTGATACAGAAGACTGGATGATATCTATTAACTACTCACAAAACTTTGGTGTCAGTGGAATAGTAAAAGGCTATGGTGGTCTGGCAAAGGTCTACACGACTTCTATGATAGCTAATGGTCGTGGAAACTACAAACCTGAGACTTGGATGATACAGAGTACGTATAACCTACCCCTAGGTTCACATCAAAGTGAATTAGGGTTTACACTTACAAATACTCAAGTTAATGATTCTAGAGGTGATGGGTTTAATGCTTATTATTTTCACTTTAAACACTACTTCAGCAAAGAAGCTTCAATATATCTAAGATATGAGAACTTAGATTATACAAATGAGAAGAGCGATGTAGCTTACTTTAGAGCTATAGCTTCTTATAAGTTCTAATCTTAGTTAATCTTTAAAAGTGCCAAAGCACCCTTATATATCGGTTCATCAATAAATCCATACTCTTCATCCACAAAACCAGTCACTCCACTGTCTCTATGCATCTCAAAGAGTTTAATTATGACTTTTGCTCTTTTTATCTCAGCTTCTTTATCAACAAACTTTTCATTTGCAAGTCTAACCTGATCTGGTGAAATACACCCTTTAGCATCAAAACCCATACTTTTTTCAAGGTCTAGCCAAAGAGAAAACTCATCTAGGTTTTTAAATTCCTGATAAACAAAAGATACAGGTTTTACTTTCATTGCTTTTGATGTAACCAAGAAGTGTGAAAGCATATAAAGCATAGTAGGATTATTCAAATTTATAAGGCTATGTGAGAGTTTCATATCAGCAAATAAATCCAAGATGCCAAGATAAAAAGTAGTAACGCGAAGATTAGCTTTTAGTGTAGATAAGTTATGCCAAGCTTGCGATGTCTCAATAGAGAGATGCAACTCTATCTCTTCATTTAAAAGAGCAAGTACACTATCTACTTCCTTTTTGTTATTGATTTTTGGAACTCTTATAGCATCTGGCATAAACTGATTTAGGTATGTTATCTCTTCATATCCACCAGCATCTAATGCATTTACACGGACAACAAGTTTTTTGCTGCACTCTCTATGTCTAGTTAAAAATATAGCACATAAGACAAGTGCAAAATGCTTATCTTCCTTACTAACACCATCTTCAAGGTTTAGCATAATACAATCAGCATCTAGCTCTTGTATTTTAGTTAAGTGCTTTATATTGTTACATGAAAGCATCAAGACAGAGCGAAAATCAGTTCTACGGTTCATAACTCTAAATGTCGGTTCGGCCAGTGCATCTAGAGCTTCTATGTCTCTTTGGTTAAAGGCTTTTTCTATTTTACTCAGCATCTGACTTGCCTTTGTTTTGTTGAAGATAGAGATATAGTGCTTGAACCTCTTTTTTGGTTAAAAAGTATCTTGGCATTCCATCTATTCTATTATTTAATGCTTTATAAAAAGTATTGAAGTCAAGACTATTTATCACAGGACCTTCAAAACTTTTTTTCTTTTTTTTATGTATATATGTCGCGACAATTTTGCCTTCACCATTTTCACCATGACAGTGATGACATCCTATTCCTCTAGGGTTCTTATATAACTGAGATGCATATTCAAGGGGAGTAATAAACGATGTATCTCCAAACAGGAAATAAGGAAAAATGAAAAGTAGTAAATATCTCATAAAAATAGCCCTCTAAATATATGGTGATATAATATCAAAAAAAATATTTATGAGCTTTAAATTAAATATCTAGTATTTTTTTATATCTATTCAT
>JAQIBW010000123.1 GCA_027858865.1 Sulfurimonas sp.
AATCCACAGACCTGTTTCAAAAAGTATAGGATTTAATCCTAACATAGCAGTTCCGCTTAGCAAAGTTGCCCACATCGCTGGAACTCCTATGTATTTATATAGTTTGTATTCTTGGATTTTTACTATTTCTACAAATTGAGCTTTATCTGCGTGTTCTACATGATAAACAAAAAGTCTTGGAAGATAAAACAAAGCGGCCATCCATGAGATAAATGAGATAATGTGAAAAACTAAGATGTACATGTAGTACTCCATTATTTTCCTTCTCTTAGAGCTTGTGCTATTAGTTCAATTGGATTTTTAAATATAACATCTACCTTTGCCTGATGCATTGAATTTCCTATTTGCATACGGCAAGCACTACACTCTGCACTCACTATGTCGGCTTTTGTATCTCGTATCATCGCAGCTTTTGGCTGACCTGCAGCAAGTGCAAAATCATACTTTTCAGCTTGAATTGTAACTCCACCAAAACCACAACAGCGGTTGGGGTCACTCATCTCTTTTATCATATAATTTTCACTAATCAAATCACGAGGCTCTTTGTAAATACCTTGCATTTTTCTTGCGTGACAAGGGTCATGATAAGTTACAAGCATGTCTAATTTGTTTTTCGTTTTTAGTATCTCTTTTAGTTTTGTTGAATTTGCTAAATACTCTGTTGCCATAAAGATTTTTGGGTTAAGTTTTTCAGCTCGGCTTTTCCACTCTTCTTGGTCATGAAAATAGTGAGCATAATCAACTTTTATCATAGCGCTACATGTAGCTTCAGGAATGATGAAAGCATCTAACTCAGCAAATCCCTCAAAGTACTCTATATTGTGTTTAGCCAAGTAGTCAACAGTGTCAAAATCCCCTGTAAAGTAAGCAGGTGCTCCACAACAAAGTTGTTTTTTGATTAGATAAACATCAATCTCTAAAACTTTTAAAATTTCAAGCAAAGATTTACCTATATCAGTATAAGCATAGTTTGCCAAACAACCTATAAATATACCTATCTTACCTTTGCCACCATTTTTGATAACATCAGGGTGCGAATTTAAAAAACTTTTTTTAGTTGCACTTGGAAGAAGTCTTCCTTTTTTAAGCATAGGTAGAGAAAATCTGGCTTGCATAGAGCTTTTTTGCTCCTGCATCTTAAATCCACAAGTTTGAAATACATAACCAAACTTAGCAGCAATATCCATGATTTTTCTATGTCGTAAAAGCCAAAAAAATGCTCTCTTGTACCAAGCTAAACCAAACTTCTTTCGTATATCATTTCTTACTTGCTCTATTAGCATATCTACTGGTAAATCATTTGGACAAACATCAACACAGTTTGTACACAAAAAACAACTCTCAAATATAGACTTTACATTTTTATCTAGTTCAAGGTTTCCATTTTTATAAGCACCTAAAAGCTCTAAAAATCCACGGGGAGAAGTAACCTCATCAGGGTTTACCTCATGTATAGTACAAGTAGGAATACACTTTCCACACTTTATACAACTATCATTAACTTTATCAAAATCGAATACTATATTTGACATTACACCGTCTTTGAAAATCTACGTTTAGCTTCAGGAATTTTTTGAAGGTACGCATCAAATGGCATTACAATATTTCTTATCAAAAGAGTTCCTGTTGTATTTACTAAGATCTTATCTTTATGGACTTCAATCAACTCTTCTTCTTCAAATATCTTCAAAGCTTCAAGTGCATCAGCAAAATACTCTGCAAAATTTATACCGAACTCTTTTTCGATATTTGTGATATTTAGTTTAAAGTTACTCATCATCTCCATGATAACCGCTTTTCTAAGAACGTCATCATCATTAAGCTTAAGACCTCTATGAACTGGTAAATGTCCAGCATCCAAAAGTGCTTCATAATCTTTCATCTCTTTTACATTTTGAACATAGTGATAAACTCCATCCCCAATACTAGTAAGACCAACACCAATCAAATCAGCGCCACCTTTTGTAGTATAACCTTGAAAATTTCGGTGAAGCTCACCCTTTTCAATCGCTAAAAAGAGTTCATCATCTGGTTTTGCAAAGTGGTCCATACCTATCATTTTTAA
>JAQIBW010000253.1 GCA_027858865.1 Sulfurimonas sp.
CTCTTCCACCTTGCATTTCTTTTTTAAATTTAGAGAGTTTGTCAACTAGCTTTTCCCATTCACCTTTATGCTCAGCAATAATCTTTTCTAGCTTTTCTGCGAGTGATTTATAGTAAATCGGGTCTTTATCAATGTTAATTCGTATGGTATATCTAAGTGCATGTTCCATCTCTGAAGCAACAGCTTTATCTGGTCTTCCCTTAATCGCATTGTCAAACTCATCATCAAAAATGGATATTGGTCTTACTTTTGTTTCTATTCCCTCGCTAATCAAATGCTCATCAATAAGTGCTTTGACTTTTGCACCAATGTCTTCAATATTAAGCTCAGAATCCCTATATCGCCTTTGTGCCTCATTTTTAATAAGACCTAAAACCTGTACATCAGTTAAGAAATACTTTTTTATAGGGTTAGGTAAAATAAAATCAATAAGTTTAGTAAACTCTTTAAACAGCACCTAAAACTCTTGTCGGAGTTTTTAATCATCTAACAAAACAACTGCATATTCTAAATTATTTTTATTTATTTCATCGACTTCATTTTCTGTAAAGAACTGCATCACTTTTCTATGAGATAACTCTAGTTGTGAGAGTTCGCTACTTTTGTCACGCATAACATCTTCAACATCTCCGGCTTCATACGCTGCTAGAGCCTCTTTAAGATGTGCTCCAACTCCATAGTAATCAACAATGAGTCCTCTTGTCTTACCCTCATAAGTACGATTTACCCTTGCTATTGCTTGAAGCAGGTTATGCGCTGTTAATTTTTTATCTAAATACATAACTTGCTCTATCGGTGCATCAAAACCGGTAAGCAGCATATCGCTTACAACTAAAAAAGCAAGTTGTGAAGTTTTTAAAGAATCGTAAATATCATCGCCCTCTTTTGCATCATAGGGTGATGTAGTAAAGAGAGGCTTTTTAAAATCTGCAACACTTTTATCTTTATGTATTTTTGAGCTAAACTCTTTTGGAAACTCATCTGAATTATCATTGTGTTTGTGTGAGATCACAACGGCAGAGCTAAGCTTGCTAACTAATCCTTTATATGGATTAGTATCCGCCATATTTTCATGGTATTCGCCTAGAGCCTTTTTTATGGCTTCGTTGTATCTGAGTGCTGCTTTTCTAGATGAGCTCACTACTTGTGCTTTATAGCCGTTTGGAAGTATGTTTTCGACATAGTGTCGCACCATGTCTTTTGCTATTACCTTTATTCTTTTTGGAGCTTCTAAAATATCGCCTTTTGTGCCATATTTCTTTTTGATAGCTTCTTGTTGCTCTTTTGTTAAATCTGCAAACAGATCTTCAAATTTACCATCAAATTCACTTTTATTATCAATACTGTCTTTTGAAGTCATCCCCTCATAAATGATTGGAACTGTTGCGCCATCATCTACTGCTTCTCGTATCTTGTAAGTATCTATGTATGAACCAAAGGAGTCCAATGTTTTTTCTACAGGTGTTCCTGTAAATGCAATCATGATGGCATGTGGAAGTGCTGTTCTCAGAGCAGCGCCTAGTTTTGAGTATTGTGTGCGATGTGCTTCATCTATCAGAACTACAATCTCTTTTTTATCGCTCAATGATTTAAAGGCTTCATCATCATTAAACTTTTGCATCAGTGTCATGATGATATCGCTCACATCATTTGAGAGTTTCTTTTTAAGGTCGTTTCCATTGATGGCTACAGATACTTGCTCACCGGTTAATGCTGCAGTATCTTCCAGCTGTTCTTCCAAATCACTTCTATCAACTATAAACAAAATCTTATAGTTTTGCATTTGTGTTATATGTCTTGAGTGCTTTATCAAAAACACCATTGTTAGTGATTTACCGCTTCCTTGAGTATGCCAGATTACTCCGTTTCTCTCTTGGAGAGTTTTTGCTTCTAAGATTCTTTTTATAGTTTTTTTCACTGCGCGATACTGCTGATAACGACAAACTATTTTTACTCTTTTTCGCCCGCTTCCCATTACTATGATAAAGTCCTGCATAATCTCAAGTAGATTTTGAGGCTCGAGCATTCCAGCTACTAAAATATCTTGTTCATCACTTCCAAAGTTTTCTAGTGACTTAGGATATGGATCTTTCCAGCTCAAAAAATGTTCTAGTTTTGAGCTAATAGTTCCCGATTTTGCTTGTGTTCTTGAGGTGACTACTAAAAAGGCGTTGGTGTTAAAAAGCTTTGATGATCCTTCACTTTGCTCTGTCCCTCGAGTGTTCATGTATCTTTTTAACTGATTGACGCCTTCTGCCACTGGATCTGTTATATCTGGGGCTTTGCACTCAACAACGACCAAAGGAATGCCATTTACAAAAAGTGTAATGTCTGGGATGATAGTCTGAGCGCCATCGACCATATATTGAGAGATAGCTAGAAATTCATTATTTTCTACATTTTCAAAGTCTATATACCGCACTGTTGGAGATTTTGCCCCTGTCTCATGATTGAGATCTACAGATGTATTTTCAAGTAAGAGTTCACTGCATGCTAGATTGTTTTCAAAAAGAGAAGTTTTGTTGATGTTTTCTAAAGTAGCGATGACCTCTTTTACCTGCTCATCTTTAAGCCATAAGCCGTTAATTCTTTTTATAGCGGATGAGAGTTTATCTTTTAGCAATACTTCTTTAAAGCTAGTTCTGTTTAAAAGAGCTTTATCGGTTCTATGTTTATTATCACTATCTTCGACAACTAAAGTGTCCCATTCCAGTGCTCTTAGTTGTTCTAAAAACTTCTCTTCAACATAGTGTGCTTCTCGTATCCAACTGCTCATATAATAATCTCCCAATGTCCGCCTTTGGCGCCGCCAATTCGCTTTAAGACACCCTCATCTTTTAACTTTTTAATCTGCCACTCTACACCTTTTGATGTAATATCGAGATTTTTGGCGAGTTCATTTTGTGTGATTTGTGGGTTAGAAGATATTAGTTCTAAAATCTTCTCCCTAGTTTTCTCCCTAGTTTTCTCCCTAGTTTCACCCAACCTATCTTCAACTTCATCACCCAAGTTATTAAAATCAAACTCAACCCATAAACCATTTTGCCATCTGAAATTTGGTGTCACGCCATTAAATTTTTGTGATTCTTCTATAATCTTTTCTATTCCTCTTCCCCACGACTCTATATATCCGGCAAGAAAAAAAGGATATGCAATAGTAGGGTTAAAAGGCTCTGATGAGTGTTTATGTTTGAGCGTTTCTACTGTCCAATGTGCTGGTAACTCTCCTGCATTCCACATCAAAAGTTTATCGTCATACACACTTATTTGAATACTGTTTTGTGAGGCATAATCTTTATGCACTACAGCATTTACAAGTGCCTCTCTAAATGCAAGTTCAGAAATAGGAAAACTCTCTACTCTTTGAACACCTTCATAAGTGATAATCGCTTTGAGGTACTTAGTAAAAATCAGGTCCACGGCTTTATCCACCTGTTGAAATAAATTTCCTTCCACTTGGTCTTGATACACAAGGTCACTATCGGATTTAAAATATCCTATTTTTATAGTACTTCCAGCTACATACTTTTGTGGGTCTTTAGAAAAAAGTAGTGTTGTTGCGCGCTTGAGATAATCTCCCTCTTTTAAGTGAAGCTTGTCGACAAGTACTTCATCACTCTCTTTGAGAAGTTCTGCATCTATTCTTTTTTTCTTATTTGCTTTTTCTCTAAATAGCTCTAAAGCATAGTGGTCTAAATCATTAAGTCCAAAATATGGAACCGGTACACCATCCCATTTTTTGCCCTGCTTTCTTAGTAAAAACTTATCAAGTGCAGCACCTTTTAGCTCTTGTGTGCTACTTCCACTTCTGTAATAGTACGAACCTTTGTAGCTTATAGGATACGGATAGTTTTCGGTGATAATTTCAAGATACTCTTTGCTGTCTTCTGCATGTAAGTTAACATCCACCATCACGCCTAAAATATCTCTTACTTTGTTTGGAATATCTTCAAGCAGTTTTTTGGCATTATTAATTCCAACTATTTTGCCATCGTCATCTATACCGATGTAGAGTTTTCCACCGTCACTGTTTGCA